>JAGQHE010000052.1 GCA_020431995.1 Candidatus Nitrosopumilus sp. | reverse complement strand
CAGATTGGTATTTGAGAGATTGGCTTCTGTGAGATTTGCACCTCTCAGATCTACTCCACGCATATCTGCACCAGAAAGATTTGCATATGACAAGTTGCCTCCGGTTAGGTCTATGCCTCTTAGATCTCCTTCACGGATTTCAGATTTAGTAAGAGTTACGCCGCCTAAGTGAGCGCCGGTAAGAGTTATTCTGGTCATATTTGCATCTCCAAGAAATGAATTTGTGATTGTTACTCCATTGAGAACGGAATATGACAAATCAACTTTACGAAGATCAGAGCTTACAATGTAGGTTCCAGTAAGATTAGCATTAGACAGATTTGTTTCGGCCAGGTTTACTCTGTCAATAGTGGCAGACACTATGCGGCATCCAGCATAATTTCTCTTAGAGAGATCGTTATTTATCAAATCTTGTGCTAACGGGCATATCACTGGAAGTTTTTCATTAAGGACAAGAGCACCTACACCTAACACCAAAACCCCCAACATTACGATCCCTATGATTTTTTTATAATGCAGCCTAAATTTTGAGGTATTGGATGTAATTGAGTTGTCTGCCATATCCACGTTTAGAATCATGGGCATCATGTATTAAAGGTGGATTATTCATGATTTATTGTAGAGGACGTATAGAAAACCCAGAAACTATTATACATAAATAAAAAATAGATAAGACATGGAGGTTTTTGACGGTAAAAGAGCTGCACAGGATTACATGTCAAAGCACACTTTAGCATTTTCCACTCCAGAATTAACTCTTATGAGATTTGCGTTTTGGTTAGGAGATTCGGTTCCAGATCCAAAAAATGAGGGTAAGGGGATTCCAAGAATGATGACATATCTAACAGAGCAAGACTTTCAGCCCGTATTGATTGATGACGATAGGTATGAACCATCTGGTGCAGTTAGAAGCTCTGCAACAGTAGGGAATGCATATAATGAACAAAGAGTTGACGGTAATTTTTGTTCCGAGTGCGGTACAAGTCTTTCAGCAACAGCAAAATTCTGTCCCGAATGTGGAACAACACAGGATTAAAAGATATTTTCTAATTACTAGATTTAGGCTTTAGCGCCACACTTTGTACAAAACTTTGCATTTGGTCTTAGCGCAGCCCCACATGATGAACATCCATTTCCATCTTGTTGGACAGTTCGTCTGGGCATTAAAGATGGATCAGGCGACGGTAGAGTTCCGACTTCTCCAAATGCTTCTTTAGCAGAAACAATTCCTGGAGGGCCTCCACCTACCGGATTTTGTGCAGTGCCTGCTCTTGGCGGCATCCCCATACCACCGGATATCATTCCAGGGTTTCCCATTCCAGGCATCAATCCTGGAGACTGCGTAGTTCCAGAACCTTTTCCTAATGATTTTTTCATTTCAAAAATTACTTTGATTGCTAGAAATTCTAATGCAGAGTATGCTACAGTATAATCTCCTAATTTTTGGAAGAATTCCTTGTCACTGAGTAATCCTTTTTTGTACATGTTGTTAGTATCCAAAAATGATTCATAGTACCCTTGGGATTCATCAAACAAGCTAGTAAGCTTGTCAAATAACATGTTGAGGGTATCGACTTCACCAAACGACATAACCTGACTCAATTTTTGTAATATTAATTACTTTAGGATCAAAACGTTGATCAATTGCTGTTTTCAGCAGCTCATAATCCAAGTCGGTGTATCTTGGTTGTACCGTTTCGATACGGAAAAGAGGTCAATAAGAGGTTATTTTTTATCTTAATCTTTGTTTTATTAGAAAAAGAGAAAAGACAGAAGGTATCTGTCTAGTTGCTTCCTATGGTAAATATCACATTTGCAGTTGTACTGACGTCCTGATCAGAGGAGAATACTGGAGTGCCAGATGATTTCATTGCAAAACCTTCATCAAATGCCATATTATACATAGGCATGGGCGGTGAAGGCATTCCAAATTCCGACAAAGATATTTCCTTTACTCCGGTAATCGAATAATCAAGCGGGGCCAATGCATTTTCAGCTTTGGTCTTTGCATTTGATACTGCCTTTTCAATCAGTTCATCTTTGATCTTCTCATATTTTTCAGGAGACAGTGTGAATGATACGTTATCCACTCTGTTTGCGCCAGAAGTTACCGCACGGTCAATTATATCAGCTGCCAAATCAAGCTTGGAAGTTTCAACTGTTATGGTGTTTGTGACCTGATAGCCAACAAGTTCCTGCTTCCACCTTTTTGTCAGAGGCTCCTCATACCCTTCATAGACAGGGCTGATGTTAAATCTAGATGTGCTGATTTCATCATCTGCTATTTTTATTGATTTGATTGCCTTGACAATGTCACTCATGGTTTCTGAGTTTGTGTCAAGTGCCTGCTTGGCAGTAGCGTTTTGGGTTTCAACCCCAAAAGTTATGACAAGCAGATCAGGGTCTACGGAAGTTGTTGCAGTTCCCGTGACTGAAATTAGTCTTTCACTTTCACTGGGGAGGGATTGTTGGGCCGATGCCGTATTGTGCTCCAGGTACAGAGAGCTTGTAGAAGCAATCATTACTGCTGCAAGTATCGCACCAATTGCAAGTGTTTTTGAGGTTGTCATTTTCATTGTTATCTGACAGTGAAATCAGAAGATAAGGATTGATAAAAATACAATTTCACCGTAATGGTTATAACCTTAGCATAGTCGGTGTATGATTCGATTTTTTGCAATACAGAAAGATTGTGAAATATGTAGACAGAATCGGATATGAAGTTAGGCTCAAAATAGAAAAAACGTAGAAAATAGGAGAAAAGCAATCATCAAAAATAGTGTCTAAGATTTGCTGTTCTTGGAAAATACAGATGTGTTGCATACCAAACAGTTGGCATGTGAAAAAATTACTACAGGATCAGAATGTTGACTAACATTTACTGTTTTAAGATTTAGATCAGTCCAAGTTCTAAAGTTAGTCTATCTTGGTTATATGGAGTATATAGTAACAGCAAGAGTTTAGAAAAAGAGGATTCAATCCAGCATTATGAAATAAAATGTAAACAGGTTTATCGACAAAATAAAAATAGAATCCATCCTTTCTAGGCGTGGATTTGTGCTAAAAATTTGGGATGACTAGGTAATGACCTAAGTTATGATTTAGTATACAAGTAAAATATCACAGATTATTTTCCATATTATGAAATATTGGAAACCCTTCGTCTACATCTTCACATTTCTAACAAATTTTGCAATTGTAATTGTGCATGTACATATTCTAAAATATCCTTCAAACATGTTCCCGGAATTTTCAATATAATGGGAATAGTCATGGAAATTGGAGGTTTTCTTTTATTATTGGATCCAACATCAAAAAACGATAAACATTTTAGGTTTGAATACAGGAATGAGGGAATTGCTTTTGTAATTTTTGGTTTGGGATTACAGATGTTGTCTACATTGTTAGGATTTTAGAGTATTAAACTAAAATTCTAACATGAAATTTAATGACAATGGCATCGACTCATTCATTTCTTTAGTGTCAATCGATTCAATCCTTCCCAACCAAAACTTCTTCCTGTCAGCATTCAAGTTAAACTCTCACTTGAGATTGATTTTTTCAATGCATTATCTTGTTTTGAATGATTGATGCTCCTTTACACAGTTGAACCCCTCAAATCCTAAAATGATTGGTATTACAATAGCTATGACTGTTAACCATTAGCCAACAGTCTTCCATTACTCATGCTCAC
>JAGQHE010000051.1 GCA_020431995.1 Candidatus Nitrosopumilus sp. | reverse complement strand
AGCCAGATTCCTATTGAGTCTTTCAAGAAGCTTGATAAATGGCTATTAGTTTAATCATTCAAAATGGTCACAATTGACACTCCAGCTTCATTAGAAAGTTTTAGAAGATTTATCATTTCAAGCACGTGCAAATCTTATGCGCCACGAAGTTATTTGGAAGACTTTGAAGTATTTGCAGAGAGAGATGACAGCCTAGGTGCAATTTATGTGGAAGCGGCTGATAAAGTGACTTTGAAAAAGATTAGAGATATCACATTTGTTAATGCAAGGGATGTTCTTGGAATAATTTATAATTCAAAAAGTGGGAACACCGCACTAAAGTGGCGTCAAATTAGAAGAAATAATGGTAAAGTAACTGGAGAGGCATCTGCAAACTCTCTTACAAATCTTTCAGAATCAGGTGTTCTTACTTTAGATTGGGTTGAAAGCTATCTAAAGAAAAAATCCGAGGAAGCAAAAACTACAGAGACTACAAGCTAAACTCTTTTCTTCCTGTAGGGTTTAGCGTTATCATGATTACAAAGATCATAGACGAGAATTCAATTTCTGTCATTCCAGAAGATTCTGAAGATCTCTTAAACTTACGTCGTATAATTAAAGAAAATGACAAAGTGATTGGTGATACAACAAGGGTACTAAAACAAGATAAGGATTATTCAAGACCGGATAAAGGCGAAAGGATCAAGATAAGAATTGCATTGATAGTAGAAAAAATTTCATTGGACGGTGCATTAGACAGATTAAGAGTTAGTGGAACAATTTCTGAATCAAGCAATGAGTCAGTACCACATGGATCACATCACTCATTTATTCTAAAACTAAATGACGGAATTACAATTGTAAAGAAAAAATGGCTACCAATAGAAAAAAAACTTTTAGAGTCATCTAATAACCAAGTTAGCTTTGTTTTAATAGCAATTGATACTGCTGATTGTGGAATCGCAAGACTGCGAGGAACGCATATCGAATTCATGCCAAACATTTATTCTGGCTCGGGTGGGAAGAGATACAAGACTACCTTCAATATTGAGAAATTTTTTGAACATGTACAACAAGCAGTTTCATCAATCTTTAAAGAAGGAGACATGATGGTAGTTTTTGGTCCGGGTGAAACAAAAAAACGATTTGCAAATTTTCTTGAGAAATCGCAAAAATGTAAGATTAAAGTTGTAGAGGGAATTGATTCTGGAGGAGAAGATGGGATTTACACATTTACAAAATCTCAAACAATGCATGAGATAATGTCAGACAGTAAATTGGCAAAAGCTGCATCAATCATAGATGAAATAATGATTCTAGCAAATAAAAAGAGTCAAAAGTTTACAATGGGGTATAATGAGACTTTTAACGCAAACCAAATGGGAGCGGTTGAGTCTATGGTATTTTCAGATAGAGCCATTCAGGATAATAATGAACAGCAGATTGTTGATTTACTAAATGACGTTGAGAGTAAGGGGGCAAAAATTTACAGTGTTGACTCGTCTACAGATATTGGTTTAAGAGTTACAGGTTTGGGCGGGATAGTTTCATTATTACGATATTCTATAGAACCCTAATTTGTGGATTTTATTAACCAGTTTAGATAAGACTCGTTTATAGAAGCAACATCAACTTCAGCAATTTCAGGTACATCATATGGATGTGTTTCTTTAATCTTCTCTTTTAGAAGAGTTTTGTTTTTAGAGACAGTTTTGAATATTGCGAGATATTCTGACGTATTTTCTATTTTATTATTCCAAGAGTAAATCGAAGATATTTTTGAAATATTAACACATGCTATGATTTTATTTTTTACTAGATCATTTGCGATTTTTGAAATCGATTTTTTGTCAGGATATGTTGAGATAATGATTATTGGTTTCATAGTAACCGATAAATGTCCGTACCTTAAAAAATTAACAATTAGTTTGGAACTTGATTTTATTACTCAAAATTCGATAATCTATGTCCTAATAGCTTGGATAGTAATAGTTGTGATTGCAAAGGCTCTAAAATTAGAAAAGTATGGTTTTGAGATAAAATCATATAGTCTTGTATACAAAAATAGAGGAGTAAATTCAGCCCTATTAAAAATTCTAGGGAGGACAAAGAGAGGAATCAGGATTTTTGCAGATACAAGTGTAATTGCAGGTTTCATAATGATGGGTTTTGCTTTTTGGTTTTTGTTAAATAACATCTCAAACTTTTTTGTAGCACAAACTAATTTTCAAGAGTTAACTGTACTTATTCCAGGAGTCACGTTAACTTCTGCATCATCAATTACATACTTTTTACTTTCAATTCCAATAGTACTAATTGTTCATGAAGGAGCACATGGAATCGTAGCAGCTCTTGAAAAAATAAAGATTAAGACAGGGGGGTTTGCCATATTTATCGCAATGTTTGCAGGGTTTGTAGAGCCTGACGAAGAAGAATTTGAAAAAGCCAAAAAGATTTCAAAATTAAGAGTGATTGGTGCAGGGGCAACATCAAACGTAATTTTTGCATTTGTGTTGGGTGCCATTTTATTAACAAATCCATTTTTTGCCATGGTGTTACCTGAACCTCTTCTAAGTGCATTCTATGAATTGCCTCAGGGGGTTTTGATATTGTCAATCATAGAAAACTCTGGAGCCGAGCAAGCAGGATTACTTGCAAATGACATAATCACTTCAATTAATGACATACCAATTCACAGTCCTGCTGATTTTCCCAGTTTGAGTCCAGGAGAAATTGCAAGTGTTACCGTACTTAGAGATGGTCAGATGTTAGAATTTAGTCTAGAAGTAATGCCATCTCCTGAAGATCCTGAGAGAGGATTGATAGGGATAACGAGAGATAATTCTTTTGCATACAAACCTGTGATGAATTTCATTGAATGGAATGATCCAAATGTTTCAATGTTTTTAATATGGCTATGGATGATTTCATTTTTTATAGGAATTATCAACATGCTTCCTTTACCGATATTAGATGGTGGGAAATTCATTCATACTATTATTGATAAAAGAGCTTCGGACAAAACAATCAGCATTGTGATGTGGGGAATTTATGCATGTACCTTTGCTTTGTTCGGCCTCAATATTGCGCTGTCATATTTGAAATCTGGATGGTTTACAATATAGGAAATACCTAAAGTATTGTGTCTAGTTTGTTAAACATACTCAGGCGTAAATTGCAAGATTACTGATATTTCTCTTCAGATCCTGCATTACGAATCTCTTTCCCAATGTTATCTAAGTTTGCAGCATTTTTGAAACCCTGATTTCAGAGGATTTTGGATGTGACAGGATCTTGCATCGTCTGTGTGACAAACTGCCGGGAAAGACGTTCAGCAGAACCTTCCAAGTTCCACATTTGAATTTTTTAACAAGTTTGGTTCATTTTTTGAACACCAAGGAGTATCTTTGCATCATGTGATGCCAGTTGATCATGACCATGGCCGAACCCGTCACCAGACAGAGCCAGAAGGAAGTAACGGTAGACGCAATAGACAGGCAGATTCTAAACCTGCTTATTGCAAACGCAAGGGATTCTACCAGAACCATTGCCTCAAAGCTTGCAGGCATGGGAACAAAGATGTCTGAGCGAGGGATTGGAAAGAGGATCGCAAGGCTGGAAAAGATGGGCATAATTTACGGATACACTACAATGGTCGATCTTAACCAGGTCAACATGTCAATTTTGCGTCTGATCACGATCAAATTCACATCCTCAAAAGACTTTGTGACAAGATTGGCAGAGATGAAAGATCATCTTGCAAACGCGCCTTACTGCGATTTTTCTGCAAGAACCAACGGCAACATAGACTGGATTGAGCTAAAGTTCTTCAACAATCACGAGCAGGCAAAGCAGGAAGAAGACCTGTATCGAGCATGGTTTGGGGACATAATGGAGGATTACAGGTCATACGATCTTGACATACACAAGATGGGTTGGCAGCTATTTGACGAGAATGACTTTGACCGATTCATCAAAAGCACCTGCAAGAAAGAGGGGACAGAGATATGCCCAGACATCGCAAAGAAAAGGTAGCATTGCAACAAACGGAGACAGGCCATAAAACACCATCAGGCAATTAAGATGGTCATATTATGGCAGGCTTTGCACAAGACCAGGCATCATATCCGGGCACAAGAGTTCAGAAACTGAACTGCCTGTTCCTGCATCGATTCAGCATGGGAACAAAACAGAGCCAGAAAGTTAGCGCCATTTCAAGTACTTCTGATGCACATACTGATCGATAAAACATGAGCACGTACAACATACAACAAGTCTCCGACACCACAAAGACAAAACTCGGAGTAATAGGACTGGCAGCCTTGCCAGTAGCCGCAGCAATGTATTCCTCTGGAAGCGTCGCTCTGGAACAGGTACCACAAATACTTGCAGACGGGGTATTTCCGATTGGCTTTACCTTGTTTTCCTGGGCAATTGCGGCTAAGATGGCAATGAGATTGAGAAAATAGGAAGCAGTCCTTTTTCTCAATATTTTTCTTAATTTATTTGCGATTGCATCGCCTGACTAGCCGATTTATGGCCGTTGCTGGGCTTTTCAGATCGTGTCTGGGATTATTAGTCGTTTCATTTGCAGGACGGCACGCTTTTCGAGAGATGAGTGGATACCACAAGAATGCAGCACATGCCGCAAGAAGAGATTCAGCCCTTATGACGGGTTTGTCTTTTTTTACTCTAGGCACGGATTGTTTCCAATTCCTTCCAATTTGTTTTAATCCTTGTTATGATGGGTTTGTCTTTTTGACATTCATTCCCATTTGTCACCACAACTTGTCCAATTTTTATGAATTTTGTTTTGTTGTAAAGACATAGAACATGACATTGGCTAATCTGATAAAACGATAAAATATGCCAACAAAGACATCCATTCTTCTATCAGACATCTAGTCTCTGTCTGATTTTGATGCGGGTTGAGGCATTATGTTTTTCAGAGGCTCTTTCATGGTTCCATTCTCATAGAAGATTCCCCAGTGACTTTCAACACTTATCGGACCGCCCGTGTCAAAGCCTTGTTCAAGCTTCCATTTCTCATCAAATGCTTCAAACAAGAAATAGTCTGTTTCGTTCAGTTCTGCCATTTTCCTAAGCTCCAGAATGAATTTCTGCTGGTTTTCAGAACTTGGGATGGCCATCCCGTTATCAGGCCCATCTGACGGCCAGCCTATTTCCCCAAAAACCACATCTTTTCCAAAAGAATTTTTGACATTATTGTATTCATCTAGCGTTCTTGTCATTGCATCTTCAATTTTGACTCCATCAAAATACGGATAGTAGTGGATCATTACATAGTCTACGTGGTTGGCAATCTCCCTGTGTTCAAACCAATTGCCTATCGGCTCTGCCACGGTGATCGTGCATGAGCAGTTGAGCTTGGTCCTCATCAGATCCACATATTGTATTATCCTGTCCTCAGTCAGCGTTTCTCTGTAAAGTCCTTCGTTCTCGACAATTACGGTGTATATTGAATTGTTCTTGTTGGCAATATCTGCGGCTTTTTCTATTTTATCATAGTCAGTATCATCTCCTGTCAGGAGTAATGTGACTGCAACTTTTAGGCCATACTCTTGTGCAAGTTCAGGAATGAATTGATTATTCCCGTCAATTCCATAGATCCTGATTCTGTCGGTAATTGAACTAAGAAGTTTTAGATCGTTTCTCATCTCATCCTGACTTGGATGAGGGCCGGTAAGAGGGGACTGGTTTTTCCTGTATCCGCTATAGGCCAATCCATCAAGCTTTGCTTGATTTGGCTCAGAAGGCGTGTCATCGACATTGTCTGTGATCATGTTTTGTCCATTCGTATTTTCTTGAGGCGAATTGAAAGTAGAGACAGCAAAGGTAAGTGCGGCAATGCTTCCAATAATTGCTATGATGGCAATCAGGTTCTTGCCTCGCCTGGTTCTAGACAACATTAAATGATGAAAAATGCGTTATATAAGATAGGCATTGTTTTTTCAGAAGGGTTGGGAGATTGTGCATGATCCTTATTCTATATAACAACAGCTATCCCATGCTTAACATAGAACCGAGAAGCAGGCATGCATTAGCAAACTAGAATCATCATCTATAGCCACAGCATATGCAGGAAAATACAGCAGGTCACGATATCAATTCTTAGCAGTTCATTCAGAGCAAAAATAGTAAAAAGCCATTCAAGGAATTCATAGAAGAGCAATATGAAAAGAGATTGAAGCTGAAACAGGAGACTAATCCATCAGAGCATCCTATCAAAATTATTCTTAATTCTATTTATCGTAAGACTGGCCAAGTCATAGAACATAAAATTGGCAATATGTTCAATCCCGTAATTTTTGCTTCAATTACTGGTATTTGTAGGGCTCAACTATCGATTCTGTGCATAAAAATGGCATTGAAAAAGATGTTGTGTTCTTTGCCACAGGTTCCATATGTACGACCAAGAAACTGGATGTGAACTCTACCGTATTGGGAGAGTTTTCTTTTGACAATGAGGCTAACAATGTATTTGTTTTACAGAATGGCTTTTACAGATTTAATGACAAGTGGAAGCAGATAGAACTAGCAAACTGAATGGAAAAGAGATTCAACATCTTGATACCTTTGAGAAAAACGGTAGGCTGTATTACAGATTCAATATTCTGAGAAATAACAGATTGAGATCTGCAATATTACAAAATAGAACCAAAGACATTGGTAAGATAAAACCAGAGACAAGAGAGTTTAATCTGAATGCTGGCAGGAAGAGGTTTTGGTTGGAAAGGATTGAATCAATTTTTGCATCTTTGTCAATTTCCAATGTCACAAGCAAGCTTCCATTTAATAATTTTGAAAGTTTGTTACATTCAAGAATAGCCTCACTTTTACCATTATAAGTGGATTTCAGATGCTTTGATTACTATTCCTTGGGAATAATAGTCATCATCCATTGAATTAAGGGTGGAATTCTTACCATACTTTTCGCCATCCAGGTTTGCAAAGCGACTAGATTGGTCATGGAAATGGCCAAGATATCGTCTGTTCTTTACAAGAATTGGGTTCAGTCCTCTTCTGGTAAGATCCGAGATCTCTTTCTTTCTTAATGCCATTGAAGCTAATGCAGGCTTCATGAGTAATGCAAGTCTTGGAAGATTAATGG
>JAGQHE010000050.1 GCA_020431995.1 Candidatus Nitrosopumilus sp. | reverse complement strand
TGCATGCACCATCAGAAATACATCTTTCTGGGTAGAAGACAAACGCTTTACCTCTCTTCCAGCCTTCAACTGGTTTTACTCTAAGGACATCTGGTCCTAATGTGGTACAGATTTCTACACATAGTGCGCATCCGATACACATTTGTTCGCTGATGTCTGGAATAATTCCTACTGGCATAACAAAATGTTTTCTTGATTTCTTCTTAATATAATTTACCTAAAAAAATTGCCTTATAACGGCGTTTCAAGTTTTATAACGGCGTTTCAAGTTTTGATCGCCCAAACATTTTCGAATAAATCATTTCATTTCATCTTAAAAATTTTGGAATTTTTACCTGTTTTTTCAATAGCGATAATTGTCATAATGTTTTCAATTTTTTTCAGAAAATAGACACCTGTTTTTTCTGATTTGATTACTTGCTTTCCTCCTGGTGACAACACCAAATCATTCCCGTCTTTTTTTCTTACCATTGCTGCTACTATGACTGAAGTTCCAACTTGTTTTCCAATGGATGACAGTAACATTATACACGAATTAACAAATATTGCAGATTCAAGATCATCAAACATATTGTAAACTCCATTCAATGAATCAATTATAACGATAATTTTTTTTCCTGATGCCTTTGTAATGATTTCTGATAATTTTTCTTTCCAATTTACTTTATTAGGACAAAAAATTATCACGTTCTCTTTCTTCTGAATCATCCCAGATTTGACATATCCAGAATAAAGTAAGTCTAAATCTACAAAAATAACTGGTTCTTTAACTCCATTGATTAATCTGTTTAGAAATTCTGCTTTGTGGAAAGGCTCCGAGCATAAAACAATGCTTGGATTATTTCGTTCAAATTCATTTTGGATATGTGATAAATTATCATCTAAAATTTGCTCATAACTTTTATCCAACACCACCCTAGTGTTTTACAGATATAATAATGAATTTGGTATCAAAAGATATTTCAGATGATTTTCAACATTCTGAGAAAATCTATCTGAATAACGCCTCTGTTTCTCTTATGCCTTTACAAAGTATTGAGGTAATGAAAGATTTTCTAATATCGTACAATTCAATAGGACCTGACTCTAAAGAATCAGAACTATTTGTTGCTGAAAAACTAAGGAATATAAGAAAAACAATTTCGAAAATCATTTCTTGTCAACCCGATGAAGTTGTTCTTACTCAAAGTACAACTGACGGAATCAATATTGTGGCAAACGGTCTTTCTTTTAATGCCGAATCTAATATTATGATTCGTGGAATGACACATGAACATCATGCAAATTTTTATCCGTGGATTAAACTAAAATCTAAAATTTTGGTAAAAAACCTCCCTATAGATAATAATGGTTTTTTCAAATTAGCTAATTTACAATCATCTCTGGACGACAATACAAAATTAGTGGCTCTAAGTCATGCGTTATACAACACCGGTTCCATCATGCCTGTAGATGAAATAGGAAAAATACTTCATGGCAAAGTACCATTCTTTATAGATGGTGCACAAACCGTTGGATGTTTAGATACAGATGTCTCTAAAATCGAATGTGATTTCATGTCATTTAATGGATCTAAATGGCTATGTGGTCCAATGGGAACTGGTTTATTTTACTGCAACCGAAAGTCGAGTGAACTATTAGAACCAATAACTATTGGTGGCGAATCTGCAATTATGTATGATGATTCAAATCTTGCTTTCAAGAACTTACCTGATAAATTCCAAACTGGCTTTAGAAATTATGTCGGTATTGTTGGATTAGAATCATCTGCAAATTACTTACTGAATTTTGGAATAAAAAATATTCGTAAGAAAAATCAATACCTATCAAATATTCTAAGAGAAGAACTGTCAAAAATACCTAACATTATTTTGTACGGACCAGATGATCCAAATATCAGAACCAGTATAGTATCCTTTAACATTGTGGGATTTGATTCACAAGAAATTGTAGACAAACTTGAAAAACAAAATATTGTTTTAGCTGTTAGAGAAATTATGAAAAAAAAGATTGTACGTGCATCACCTCATTTCTTTAATAATGAATCTCAAATACTGCAAGTAGTTGACGCGATAAAAAAACTATAGATTCTCTTGTTCTTCTATTACCATCATAGTCAATGTAGATTGAACCTTGCTAATTTTTCTGATCTTATTGGTGATAATTCCTCTAAGTTTCTCTGCATTATCAGATGACAATTTCAGTACAATGTCGTATACGCCGTATACTCCTTGAACCTCAAATTTGACATCTTCATTAGCAAGAACTTGCTTTACTTCACTGATAATTGATTCATCTGATCCTAAGTCTGAATTCAGTAGGACATACGCTGTAGGCACATGAAAGTTTTTCATCAAACAGTATTTAACCTTTCATAGTTCAAAGATTGATAAATTACCAATATTGATATTTTGGTGTGGAACCAGTAGATCTTACACTTACAATATCTAAAACAATCCCAAATTTTCCAGGATCCCCAAAGCCACAATTTATTCTCTGGTCAGGTATCAAAAATGATGGATATAATCTTGAATTGCTATTCTTCAGTTCACATATTGGTACACATATTGATGCACCATATCATTTTGTTAAAGGTGGTCTAAAAATTCATCAAATTCCACTCAAAAGACTCATGGGAAAAGCCATTCTCATAAAACTCAAAAAAACTAAAAATAAACCTATAACAAAATTAGACATTATTTCATTCGAAAAAAAGAACGGTAAAATTCCTAATAATTCCAGCATTTTCTTCTTCACAACATGGCAAAAAAATCTGAACCAAAGTAACTATTTTGCTGAAAATCCCGGATTGACATCATCATCAGCTAAATATCTGGTATCAAAGCAGATCAATCTTGTTGGTATTGATTCTCCTAGTATAGACCTTGGAAAAGATGAATCATATAGCGTTCACCATATTTTATTAAAAAACAATATTTTGATAGTAGAAAATTTGTCAAACTTGAATAAAATTTCATCCAAAGAATTCAATTTTACAATTTTACCATTAAAGATCAAGAATGCAACAGGATCACCTGTAAGAGCAGTAGCATCATAACTTCTATCTGCTTAATTTCGTAATACTAAAAATATAGAATAATATCTTAATCCGATATGAGTAGGCCTGGAAATATCTGGAGAAAGGTACATGGAAAAATTGCAAAAAAACCGACTAATTTCTCTTGGCTGATTGAAGAAAAATTGGCTGGATCAGGCATTCCGACAAGTTTTGATGAATTTGAATGGATTCTAAATCAAGGCGTAAAATCAATTGTAACTATGACTGAAAATGCTTTACCTGATGACTGGGTAAAGAGTATTAATTATTTACATGTACCAACCCCAGATCTCGCTGCTCCTGATATGGATAAGATAGATTCGGCAGTAGATTTTATCCACGAAAAAATAAAAAATGATCAAACAGTAATGGTTCATTGTGCTGCAGGCATGGGAAGAGCAGGAACAATTCTTGCATGTTACTTTGTAAAATATGAAAAGTTTTCAGCCAGTGACGCAATTAACAAAATTCGAATTGCAAGGCCTGGATCTATTCAGTCAGAGGTACAGGAACTGGCTATTGGATTCTACGAAAAATATGTAAAAAACTAGTTTAGGTAAATTTTGAAACTAATTTACCATCTACGACTTTGATCTTTAAGATTTTGTTTTCTTGAAAAATTAAAGTTAATCCGCCGTCTGAATCAGGATCTTCCACTTTTACAAGTTCTAACATTTTGATTTGATCAAATTTCTCCATTTATGTTTTCACCTATTCTGGTATTGATACGGTCTCAACTTTCCCATCAACAGCTTTGATGAACAAAAACCTGTTGTCCTTAAAGATAAACGTAATGCCGTCTTCTTTATCTGGTTCTTCTACTTCAAGTACTGGTTGTCCTAAAAGGCCATCATATTTTGCCATGTTAATTATTCCAAAATATTACTAATATATCCCTAATTGACCGTAATCTCAATTTCATTAGAACTATTTTTTATGTTTCCTGTTTCAGTATAGTCATGTTTTTGCCATGACGCAAATACTTCGGACCCAATTCGGTGTTTACCTTTTCCTAAATCTGATGCTTTGAATATGAATCGCTCATTAAAATCAAATAGTTCTTGTTTTACCTCTTCTTCAGAAAGCCTGATAAATGGCTCAAAATTTTTGGCTACTTGAACCCAGATTCTCCTATCTTTCATTGGATTGACAAGCTTGGGATTTCTTGTCCAAAAGATTGATGCCTTTCTATAGGTATCAATAGTTCTGCCTAGTTCTTTCTTCCTAAATCCGCCCGATATCAATTTTATGCCATATTTCATTTTAAAAGAAACGTCATTGTTGTTGTATGCTTTTGTCCAATTTGCCTCATTAAATGCATCTCTAATGCCTCCTTCAACCGAAAATTGGACGTAAATCTCAACATTCTCGTCAAACGAGTACTCATCCTTTGAATTTATTAATTTGATCTCTGAAATCTTACTTTCCATCATTACTTCCTCTCATAATGATTTATATCCGCAATAAGTGCTTTTTCTGAATACATGAACGCTCAAGTGATCAATTCTGAACCCAAAGAAATTAGCCTCTCAATCACAGAGACTGATATAGGAATTCTATACATTATTCAACATGAGCTTCTAAAAGCATCAAATATCGATTTTGCAGGAGTTATTGTAAAGCACCCTCTTACTAATGAATGTTGGATGAGAGTAAACTCGAGTACAAAACCATTGGGTGAAATAAAAAAAGCAACTGATTCAGCAATAAAGATGGCAAAGGAGTTCAAACAATTATTTAATTCCAAAATCCAGGTTAAGTAGAATTGAAGTTTTGCCCCGAATGTGAGGTCAAATTAAAAACTGGCGATTCTGGCCTTCAATGTCCTTTATGTGGTTATGTTGATGGACAAAAAGTAAAACAAACAAAAAAAATTGTTGAAGAAGAACCTGATTTCTCATTGTTAGCATTTGAAGGAGATGAAGGCGATGATACAAATCCAACAATCAAATTAGACTGTGAAAAATGTGGACATGATGAAGCGGTTTGGTGGATGTTTCAAACAAGAAGTGCAGATGAACCCACAACAAGGTTTTATCGTTGTCAAAAATGTAAATACACTTGGCGTGATTACGCATAACGTTTAACTGGAACTTAAACTCAAGAAAACTGATTTGACTTTTGAGGCAAAAACAAATGGTTCAGATGATCTAAAGGCAATCATATCTGCAATATCTACACTTGTTGAAGAAGCTACCTTTGTTGCAACAACAGAAGGAATTACTTTTAGAGGAATGGACCCATCTCATGTTGCATTAATTGATATATCGTGGCCTAATTCCGCATTTGAAAAATATGAGTGTGATAGTGATATTAAATTTGGCGTAAGAATAGACGAATTTTCAAAACTTATCAAAAGAGCAGACAAAAAAGATAGCATAGAAATTAGCATATCTGAACAAAACATGTTACTTGTAACAGTTGGAAAAAATAAAAAATACAAAATGCGTTTAATTGAAAGCTCTGCAACTGATACGCCGTTACCAAAAATTCCATATGACTCTAAAATTATTTTATCATCTTCAAAATTTGATAAAATACTAGGCGATGTTCAGGTTGTATCTGATTATCTGACAATACATACATCTGATTCAAAAGGAGATTTTTCAGGCAAAGGTGATTCTGGTGAAGTCATAATTGAACTTGACAAGGATGATG
>JAGQHE010000128.1 GCA_020431995.1 Candidatus Nitrosopumilus sp. | reverse complement strand
GCAGGGAATGTTTCCAAAACCACAAGCCTGCCCCAAGATCTGGTGGTAGATTCGGTGGTAGGTCTGGTGGATATGATAGAGGTTCAAGATTCGGTAGAAGAGATGATAGACCCCGAGAAATGTTTGACGCAAAATGCGGCGACTGTGGAAATGATTGTCAAATACCGTTCAGACCAAAAGATGACCGACCTGTTTATTGCAGGGAATGTTTCCAAAACCACAAACAAAGTTGAAAGAATCGTTTTGAGTGATTTTCAAAACCCCTTACTTTTATAAAACAAGTATGTGCAACCTTTTGCGTGCATATGCCTTATTGACTATTGTGCTATGTGTGAAAAAATAATACTAGGAGTAATGTTCGGATTATACAAAACAAGATCAATTCTATATGCATCTTAATTGACGGCATTGTTAAGAAGAACTTGGATTTTTAGATGCTGACGACTGCACGGAATTAAGACTGGATCCAAAGACGGAAAAAAATTGGATACGTTCAAAATACTATCTAATTATTAAAAAGAGACGAGAGTGAAACGAATTCTAGGGCCTTTTAAACAGAAAAGTGAGTCTCTCGTCTTGTTATGATACGTCGTCATGTGATTTAAGCATTTTATGAACATATGCATCATTTCTCTTAGTGAAAATATTATAATTCAGTATCGCTCTTTGTCTATGTGGTAAAAAAGAATTCCTTTGACCCTGACAGGTTGGTGTTAAACAAGCAAGAAATTCTTGAATTTTGTGATAGGGTGTTGGAAAAATGGAATAAACACCCTACAAAGAACGCTAAAAACATTCTTGCAATGTCCGCAGTTAAGGCAAGTGTGGTGTGGACCGATGATGAATCTCTTAGGGCGATATGGGGTGAAATCTTGAATTGGACGTTTGAACTCCTATATGAGAATGCCATGGCTGATAATAACGAAAAATGGACAAGCGTTAGGAAAAAACTAAAAAAATAAAAAATGACCCAACTCTGATGACGTTATGAGTGCCAATACTATCAAAAAAGCAAAGAATCTTGTTGAAACTGGCGGCGTAGTGAAAATTGACGATGATTTATTTCAAATAAAGTCTTCGTCTGATCCTGAAAAGTCCTATTTTGTAACTTCTGATACGTGTGAGTGCCCTGGATTCAAGAATTTTTACAAATTTCATCACGGCAAGGGGCTAAAGGCAAATTGCTCTCATTTAGAAGCCGTTAGAATATTCAAACAAGAAAACACCGCCTAGATTATTTTAAACCCGTGTTTATTTTTCCGACATGTGTCTTATCTCCCATAATCACAATGGGGCGCAAAATCAATCCTGGATATTCTACCATCAGTTTGATGAGTTGTTCGTCGCTTGTTCTGGTTTTTTCTAAACCTAACTCTTTGTACATCTTATCTTTTTTTCTGAGTATTTCTGTGGGTTTCTTCCCTGTGGCCTTGATGATTTTTTTAAGCTCTGCTTCTGAAAACGGGTCTTTGAAAAAATCCCTCTTTTCTATATCTGCATTCATTCTTTCTAATTCGGTAATTGCATTTTTACAGGTAACGCATGCTGATTTGTGGTAAATCTTCAACTAATCTTTTTACAAAATTTGGGTTAAAAATTGTTTAGAAAAATTAAAAATGTTTCAAAATCCAGACGTACTTTGGAATCCTCTAGATTTCTTTCGAAATTACGTCACACACTTGACATCCTCTCTTCCTAATGATGCTGATTTATGGCATGGATGGGTATTTTTCCTTCGTATGAATATTTTAACGGGCTGCCTGTCTTATCTTGTTTTTGCCGCATTTCGAACACGTGGATGACTATCATGAATCACACAGATTTTCTGATTATTGATTCGTTTTTTGTTTTTCTTTAATCTGTTCTATCTGCTCTTCATTAAATTTCTCAAGCAGCTCTTTCGGCATTGAAATTCTATCTAGGTACGCTTT
>JAGQHE010000049.1 GCA_020431995.1 Candidatus Nitrosopumilus sp. | reverse complement strand
GAGACAAAGAATGTCTTTTAGTTCTGCTAACCCAGGATCTGCACCTGTCGAGTGAATTAATTGGATGTTTTTCATTATCAGACGCATAATGTTTTTTCTTTTTCCATTGTTTGGAATCACAATCTTTACTTCAAACCCGGATTGCTCAGACAGCAGTGATTCCAGTAGTTTGTGATTCTCCGGAAGTTCACTTACCAAAATCAATCTTGGGATTTTATGAGTTGAATAATACTGGTAAAGAAAATTTGAGAAGGAGTTGTCACCCACCAAATCAAAAAAGAATTTGTCACTGTCCCTAATCACGCCGTGTATCATTCTGAAATTCATCACAACGGCGGCATGTTCTTTGATTTTGATGCCAAAATATTCCTCATCCGAATTCTCAACATATTCCATTTTTTGTTTAGTTTGAAGACTTCCAAGCCTAATCAAGGTGTCACGAATGTCTTTTGCTCTTTCAAATTGCTGCAAATCGGCAGCCTGGTGCATCTCATCTTCCAATTTTTTTGTAAAAATTTTCATCTGATCTTTTCCCTTAAGAACGTCCTCTAATGCATCAACATGTCCCGAGTATCTTTCTTGGGCGTCTTTGAACTCACATGGTCCTTCACAGTTGCCCAAATGGTATTCAAGGCACACTTTTTTTGGAAGCGTTTTGCATATCCTGATTTGAAATGCTTTTCTCAAAGTGCCAATGGTCAGTAATTTTGAGCTACCCTGAGTAAACGGCCCGAATGTCTTTCCTCTGCCCAGAAACTTTCCGTCTCGTGTTCTTCTTGCCACTAAGAGCCTAGGATATTTTTCATCGGAAATTCTAAGATAGGTGTACCTTTGCTGATCTTTCAGTTCAATGTTGAATCGTGGGCGGTATTTTTTGATCATGTTTGATTCTAAAAGAAAAGCCTCGCTTTCGTTATCAGTTAAAACAAACTCAATATTTCCAATATTTTCAACCAATTTTTGGGTCTTGTAATTTTGGTTTTTCAGAAAATATGACTTTACACGATTTTTTAGATTCTTTGCTTTTCCAATATAGATGATTTTTCCATCAGAATCTTTCATCAGGTAAATCCCAGGATCAGTTGGAATTTGTATTCGAGATATGTCAAAAGTCATTTTTTAAACAGCTTTTTCAGGTACTTCCCGGTATAACTGCCAGACGCCCTCATAATATCTTGAGGCGAGCCAACTGCCACTATCATGCCACCTTCATTACCGCCTTCTGGCCCAAGATCAACAATCCAGTCTGAATTCCTAATCACATCCATATTATGCTCTATCACCACCACGGTGTTTCCTAAATTTACCAAACGGTTCAGGACATCCAGTAATTTCTGAACGTCTGCAAAATGCAGTCCTGTAGTGGGCTCATCTAATACATAGAGAGTCTTGCCGGTTCCACGCTTGGACAATTCAGACGCAAGTTTTACTCTTTGGGCTTCGCCGCCAGACAGGGTTGTAGAAGATTGCCCTAACTTGACATAGCCAAGCCCGACGTCATATACAGTTTGCAATTTTCGTTTAATTGCAGGAACATTTTCAAAAAAGTTTAGTGCTTCAAACACAGTCATGTCCAAGACATCTGAAATATTCTTTCCCTTGTACAGCACAGATAGCGTTTCAGTGTTGTATCTTTTTCCTTTACACTCGTCACACTTTACATATACATCAGACAAAAACTGCATTTCAATTTGTTTGACTCCGTCGCCATCACATGCAAAACATCTGCCATCTGCCACATTAAATGAAAATTGCCCTGGAGTGTACCCTCTTTCTCTTGATAATGCAGTATTTGCATATAGTTCGCGTATGGGTGTAAATGCGCCAATATAGGTTGCAGGATTAGAACGGGGGGTCCTGCCAATAGGGGACTGATCAATTGCGATGATCTTATCAATGTTCTCCAAACCAATGATTCCGTCATGGTTTCCAGAGCGCATATTTGATTTGTTAAAATGATTTTCCAGTGTTCTGAGCAAAATGTCATTAATCAGCGTGGATTTTCCCGACCCAGAGACTCCGGTTACAGACACAAAAAGACCCAGCGGAATTTCAACATCAATGTTTTTTAAATTATTTTCAGACGCATTCTTTATTATCAGCGAGCCATAACGGTTGCGTGTTTTTTCTTTCAGAGTAATCAAAGAGTCATCTTTGAGATATTTACCAGTCACAGATTTTGTGTCTTTAAGAATATCATCAACAGTGCCTTCAAAGACCACATTTCCGCCATGAATCCCAGCACCTGGACCCAGATCTATCATCCAGTCTGAATTTCGTATGACTTCTTCGTCATGCTCCACTACAATTACTGTATTTCCCAGATTTCGTAGCTTATGCAGCGTTTTAATGAGGCGGGCATTATCGCGCTGATGCAATCCAATCGTAGGTTCGTCAAGAACATACAAGACGCCGGTAAGATTGGAGCCAATCTGAGTTGCAAGACGAATTCTTTGTGATTCGCCACCAGACAGAGTAGAGCTTAATCTGTTTAGTGTGAGATAGTTCAATCCAACGTTCATCAAGAATTCAAGACGCTCTTTAATTTCTTTCAGAACATCTTTTGCAATGTATTGTTCGTTTTCAGTCAATCGTAGTGTGGCGAAAAAGTCATAGCAGTTATCAACAGACATGTCACAAACATCCATGATTCCTTGTTCGTTAATTTTTACTGCAAGAGATTCAGGTTTTAGTTTTTTACCGTTGCACATATTGCAAGGGGTATCTCGCATAAATTGTTTGAGCCATTCACGTTTTGATTCCGAATCAGTTTCCAAAAAGACGCGTTGCAGATTTGCAAGTACGCCCTCAAATGCATTGGTGTATTGCCATGAAGAATCTCCAGATTTTGAGCTGTAGTTGAAATCAATTAGATCATCCGTACCATGCATTATGATTTCAAAATGATTTGGTTTTATTTTTTCAATTGGAGTCATCAAATCAAAACCGAATTTTTTTCCAACAGCTCTTAATGCTTGTCTTCTAAAGGATGAAAAACGCCCGCTCCATGGAACGATTGCTCCATCCAAAATTGATTTTGTCTTATCAGGAACTACAAGATCAGCGTCAAATTCCATCTTTACGCCCAAGCCGTTACATGCTTTACACATCCCAAATGGCGAATTGAAAGAAAACGATCTTGGTTCTAGTTCGCCAACGGTCAGTCCGCAGTAAGGACATGCATTATTTTGTGAGAAGATTTTTTCAGATTTGTCAGTTGCAATCATCACGTCGCCCTTTGATGCTTTGATTGCAGTCTGAATGGCCTCAAAGAGTCTGGACCTTTCAGATTTTTCGGTAGTTATTCTGTCAACTACAATCTCAATATTATGCCATTTTTGCCTATCAAGTGCGGGAATCTCATGATCCAGGCTCAGAATTTCGCCATTTAGGCGAATTCTAGAATATCCATCCTTTTTGATTTGCTCAAATAGTTTTTCATAGGTTCCTTTTTTTCGCTGGATTATAGGAGCCAAGACCAAGACCTGCTTACCTGAAAAATCTTTGAGTACCGAATCACATATCCTCTCAACCGACTGAGTAGACACTTTTCTTCCACAATTCGTACAGTACGGGATTCCAATTCTTGCAAACAATAATCGCATGTAATCATAAATTTCAGTAGTGGTTCCAACCGTAGAGCGCGGATTTTTGCTTGTAGTTTTTTGTTGGATTGCAATTGCAGGCGAAAGGCCTTCAATAGAGTCAACATCTGGCTTATCCATCATCTCCAGAAATTGTCGTGCATATGCCGAAAGAGATTCGACGTATCTTCTCTGCCCTTCAGCATAAATCGTGTCAAAAGCTAATGTGGATTTTCCAGAACCTGAAAGTCCGCTAATTACAACAAGATAATTTTTCGGGATGTCAATATCAATATTTTTCAGGTTATGATGCCTGGCTCCACGAATTTTTAATTTATTTTCTGTCATCGTTGATCTATCTCCTTCTGTATTCTCTTTATTTTGTCCCTGCACTCTATTGCTTTTTCAAAATCTAAATCTTCTGAATATTTTTTCATCTGTGCTTCCAAATCAATGATATCAGACGTAAGATCATGGAGCGATTTTAATTTGGAATCATCCAGCACTGTTTCTTGTTCCGGAACTGACTTGATGATAGTCCTAGGAGTTATGTTGTGGTGTTTGTTGTACTGGATTTGTTTTTCTCTGCGACGATTAGTCTCGTCAATGGTGTTTTTCATGGATTGTGTTATAGTATTTGCATACATTATCACAGTACCATTGACATTTCTTGCAGCACGGCCGCATGTTTGAATCAAACTTGTGAAATTTCTCAGGAATCCTTCCTTGTCTGCATCCAAAATTGCAACCAGAGAGACTTCAGGAATATCAAGCCCCTCTCGAAGCAGGTTGATGCCAACTAGAACATCGAATTCCCCCATTCTCAGTTGCCTGATTATCTCGGTTCGTTGCAGTCCTTCAATCTCAGAGTGCATGTATCTTACTCTGACTTGTTTTTTTGACAGATATTCTGCCAGGTCTTCGGCCATCCTTTTCGTAAGAGTAGTGACCAGAACACGCTCAGAGTTTATGGACCGTGCGTTGATTTCTTTTATCAAATCATCCATTTGATCTTTTGTTGGCCTGACCTCAATTTTTGGATCAAGCAAGCCGGTTGGTCGCACCAGCTGCTCGGCAATGGTGGATGAAATTTTTCGTTCATACTCCGAAGGGGTTGCAGATACAAAAATGGTATTCTTGATATAATCCTCGAACTCCTCAAATTTTAAAGGACGGTTATCAAACGCACTTGGCAGCCTAAACCCATATGTGACTAGTTCGTTTTTCCTTGAGTGATCACCCTTGTACATCCCATGAAGTTGCGGCAAGGTAACATGTGATTCATCAATCACCAAAAGATAATCGTCGCCAAAGAAATCCATAAGACAGAACGCTTTTTCCCCAGGCCTTCTACCGTCAAAATGCCTTGAATAGTTTTCAATCCCGGAGCAGTACCCCAATTCCTCAATCATCTCCAAATCATATTTTGTCCTCATCTCCAGTCTTTGTTTTTCCAACTCGTTTAATTCAGGGAGTCTTTTTTCTAATTCCTCTCTGATAGACCTTACAGCCTTTTCCCTGACATCTTTTGCAATCAGATAATGTTTTGCAGGGAAAATTTTCATTTGAGACAGAGTCTTTTTTTCTTTTAACGAGACATGATCAAGCAGTGTGATTTTTTCAATCTCATCACCAAACATAGAGAGCCTTACAATGTCCTCAGAGTATGCAGGAGTGATGTCAATCGTATCTCCCTTGACCCGAAAATTCCCAGGTGCGACCTCAGTGTCATTTCTCTCATATCTTGCATCTATGAGTTTTCGAATAACATCACTTCGCTTTATTGTGTCCCCAGTGTTAACTATTATTGCGAGATCTTTCCAGTCTTGGGGGTTTCCAAGCGAGTAAATACATGACACAGTAGAGACAATTATGGTGGGCTCGCCAGACAGAAGCATGGCAGTTGCCTCTAGTCTTAATTTTTCAATTTTCTCATTGATCTGGGTGTCTTTTTCAATGTAGGTATCAGTCTGTGGCAAGTAGCTCTCAGGTTGGTAATAATCATAGTACGATACAAAATAACCCACGTTATTTTTGGGGAAAAATTGCTTTAATTCGGAATACAGCTGGGCTGCCAGAGTTTTGTTGTGTGATATCACCAGAGTGTTTTTACCAGTTCTTGCAATAACATTGGCAATCGAGAAGGTCTTGCCACTCCCAGTCACACCTAACAATGTTTGAACTGAACCTTTCTTTACGCCTCCAACTAACGTATCAATTGCCTGAGGCTGATCCCCGGTGGGGCCATATTCAGATACCAGTTCAAAATGTAATGCCTGCTCCAACAGATCCAATCATCAAAAACTGAACTTATAGCTAACGCTTGCTTGAAACATTGGCAGGATGGCCCAATTCTGAAATTCAAGTTTTGCTCAAGTCCATTTGATCATAAAAAGAATCACAAGATAATTCACATAAAACCTACAAAAGCAAATCCTCAGACGAGTGTTTTAAAAGATCTTCAGGCCATTGAAAATAATCTAGAAAGGCAAGTAAAATCACACAGTTGGGAGTATTTTCAAAGCAGGATCACCAGACAGGCTCATCAACCATTTTCAAGCCGCCGTTAACAATCTCAAAGCCCATGATCCTTAGAGTTTGTTCTGCACTAGGCGAATTTCTTTTCAATATATTTTGTGCCAGCTTTAATTTGTCCTCGGCTTTAAGATGCTGTCCAATTTTGTATTTGCCATGCAGCGTCTGGGGGATGATCTTAATCACACTTACTGCGTCGAGGACACGCATGTCGGACTGTATTGGATCATAGTTTCCTTCAGGCTGATATTTTTTCATCAGTCCGTTTAGCGCAAGGGCCTTTTCTTCCCTGTCAGATACAAATGTTGCAATCCCCTTGATCACTACACTGACGTACAACGTATCTGCAAGGGATGCATTGTATGGGTCCTCAAAGTAGGAAGGAAGGAATTCCAATTCCCTATCAGCCTCAAAACCTACTTTGTTATTTCTAGAAATATTATCTAGTTTTTCACCTCGGACATGAGAGTGCATATAGACTGCACCGTTGAGAAACACGAAATTCATCGGGATTATTTGCGGAAACCCATTCTGATCAATACTCGATAGACGTCCAACATGCTCCTCATCAAGAAACTCTTTGATCTTTTCGTATGATCTAATCTGAAGGATCCCGACCAGTTGCATGGGTTAATTCACAGAAATAATATTATAAATCAAGATCATCAAGATCCCTAAAATACAAGACAGTGCGAAAAATAATGTGAGAGAAAATTATCTTGATGGGTTAAGAAACGATTTTGATTCGTGTTCAGGTCATCTGAAAAGATTAAAAACCGAACTTCTAAAAACAAAATCACCAGATATGCAATCAAGGATCATCAAACAGATCGATTCGTTGGCAAACAAGATGGAGAGTAACCAGAAGCAATCAATCAGGGTAGCAAAATCAAGAACAAGGGGATCAAAGAAAAAATCAAAGCAATCGGTTTAATCGTCTGCATCTAATTCTTTAGCCAGTGCCTTGACTTCCAGAATTTTGAATTCAAGTTCCACATATTCATTTTTTAATCCTACGCACATCAGCAATCGATTGTAAAAATGATCAAAAGCGGCAATCATTTCAAAAATTTGACTTCTCTCGTCCAAATAATTCATCAAGTTAAACTGCTAAATTCAGGAGCGATTCAGGATAGGCAATGAATGAGGCAGATGAGGAATATGAAGAGGCCACGCAAAAAGTTCTAAATACTTTAGAAGAATGGGGTTCAAGTTCAAAATTCATCTGGTTCAGAGAACTGCACAGGGTTACCGATATTGAAAAGGGGATACTGCGAAATATTCTCAACGAGCTGAAGAAATCCAAAGAAGTCAGGGACATGCACGGTACCAACAATAGGATATTTTTTTGCCTAACAAGGTACTATGTCAAATGCAGAGACATTGAATTCAGATTCAAAGGGAAAGAGATCATGCTCAGAGACGGGAGTAAAACCAAGATAATTCAGGGTGCAACAAATGCAACTGAGCGCACAAGAAAGAGGTTGGAGAAGCAAAAAAACAAACGCAAAGTAAAAGCATTTGCAAAAGCTAGAAACAAGAGACCGCACAAATCATAGAGAATCTTCAGCCTGTCTCCTTGCAAGATTTGATTCAGCACGTTTGATTTTTACCGATTGGGCAACATCTTCAGTCATGTCATAGAGGTTGTGAAGTTCCATATTGGGCATCAGATCGTCTTCCTTTTCGTCATCCAGATTAAACTCCAAGTCTGCCAAGATTTCGACATTTTCATCTAGGATATCAAGACATTTCTTTACGGATTCAGGAAGATCGTCATCCATCACACATCATAGAAACAAGTAAAGTAAATGATTTTCTATAGGGCATACTAAAGCATGCATCTATTGTTTGGCTTTTTCTCTTAATGCAGGCATCACGTGGCTTGCAAACTTGTCAATAGAGCCAAAATAGTTCTTGCCCCAGAACCTGATTACAAAGTGGTTGACACCTGCATCCATGAACCTTTCAAATGTCGGGATGATATCCTCAGGGGTCCCTATTGCAGTAGATGAGCGTGCAACCTTGTCAGGGATTTTTGTTGCAGCCTCTCTCATTTTTACGATCCAGCTTTGGTTAGACATCGAATATTCTGTAAAGTACTTTACAAAGTCAAACCCTTCAATCTCTTTTAAGCCATGTACTCTGAGAACTTCAGGCTTGAACAAACTAACTTTGACTGCCTCCTTCATTTTTGCCCACGACTCCTCTGCATCTTCCGAGAAGTACACATCAATATCAAGAGCATATTGGAAGTTATCTTTCTCTTCTTGAGTCCTGTTATTTTTGTTCATTGAATCTTTAATTTGTGCAGCATGATCTTCGAAGAGTTCAGGGGTGTAGCCGATTGGCAACCATCCGTCACCAAGCTTTCCAGTCAATTCAAGAGTTCGCTTGCCGCCAGATGCCATATAGGTTGGTGGACGTGGTTTTCTGATGGGGGGAGCTTGTAAGCATGCACCTTCGAGTTGATAGTATTTTCCTTTGTAATCCACCGTATTGTCAGGAGTTGATTTGTATAATGTATGAATGACTTCAATTTGTTCTTCCCATTTTGAAACTGGTTTTTCAAACGGGATACAGAATTCTTTTAGGTTTTGGGCTTCGCCTGCGCCAATTCCAAGTATTGCCCTGCCCTTTGAAATTCTATCAAGAGTAATTGCAGCCAGTGCGATATTTGATGGGTGTCTTCGTATTGCATCAGTAACACAAGTTCCCAATTCAACGTTATTTGTAACTGCGGCAATTGCAGATAACATGACCCAAGGATCTAACACTGTTGCATTTTTCCATTGAGGCACATTTGTATGGTCCATATAGAAAATCGAGTCATATCCGGTTTTATCAGCAAGCATGCAAGCTGTCAGAATTTGATCCTCAGTGTAACCAGCCCGTGCAACGTTTAGTCCGTTCTGTATACCAAATTTCAGTTTATTTTGAGTCAAGTACATTTTTGACAGAGTAATAGAATAAAAAGTTTAACCAAGCTGCCAATTTCGCAGTTTATCAAGAAAAATGAAAAAAGGTAAAAATGGAGTTTTTACAAATTGCCTGCTTTGATGTCTTCAAGACACTTAATGACATCATCCTTTGATATCGGGATTGGGTTTGGATCCAAATGACCTTTATCAGTCATCACAGTGTCTGCAGCTTCGGAAACGTCAGCTTTGAGTGTTAGTTTGTCAAAGCCAAGTTTTGCCATAGCTTCTTTGAATCTGTCATAGAAGATGGATTTGTTGTGCTTGTGTGCAACGGTAGTACAAGAGGATAGTGAGTATCCATGAGGTACGCCCTCGTTTGAGAACACATAGGACAAGGCATGTCCTAATGTCGTAGAGCAGTTACCAAATCCCATTCCAGATAACATTGATCCGTAAGGATAGTTTTCTGGTTTGTCATTCATAATTGCGTCATAGAGAATCTCAAACGCCTGTTTGCAGAGGGTTCTTGTCAAGTCATTACCAAGTTTGCTATCATAGCCCTCAGTAGCTTGAGCACACGCATCACATACCGAATTGTTAATGACTTGTTGTGGGGTCCCTTGTAGAAAGTAGGAATCAACAACTGCCATATCAGCTAGGAATCTGTCTTCACGTAACAATTTCTTTTTCCCGTCAAACTTCAGAACGCAATACGTTGTCATTTCAGCTCCAGTTCCAAATGTTGTTGGAATTAAGATCTTTTCTTTTTTCATCTCTGGCGCAGCATATTTTACCACGTCCATAGAACTTCCACCACCCAGTCCAATCAGAACAGAGGGGTTTTTGTCTTTGAATTGTGAAATCACAGTATTGACATCATCGATTGATGGTTCAGGTTTTACTTGATCATACAACATGTAATCCTTGATCCCCATTCTTGCAATCCATTTGTCAGAAAGTTCTGGTGGAACGGTTGTTACAATCAGGGCATTTTTAGGATACTCTGTTTTACCAAGTGCGTCTTCTCCAAAATTGATAACTTTTGGAATGCGTACTGTATACATGATTCAAAGACATCATTGATTATTATTATATCTTGCATTACTGGCTAACAGCATGATTATTCAAAATTTCAACGAACTGGCAACCACCAATAAGAGAAAAGACTGTCTTGAAATTTTAGAAGCAGGCCTTCAGGCGGCAAATCCAGAAAACATCATTCCAAAATATGTGACACCTACTCAGATCAAGATTAACGGCAAAACAATTGACATCAGCAAATATTCCAATATCTACTCAGTCGCATTTGGAAAAGCTGGAGACTCTATGACCAGGGCATTAAATGCCATAGTGCCCATAAAGAGCGGAATAATAGTAATCCCAAAGGGTTCCAAATCAGTCATCAAGGGCAAAAAATTTCAGATTTTCAATTCAAGACATCCAAAACCTGACCAAACAAGCGTAAAAGCTGCAAAAGAGGCAATGAAATTCGTTCAGAATAAGCGAAGTGATGAGCTTATCATATTTTTGGTATCTGGCGGCGGTTCATCGCTTCTTGCAATGCCAAACGGGATAACATTAGATGACAAAGTTCACGTGACAAACGTCTTGCTGAAATCAGGAGTCACCATTCAAGAGTTCAACTGCATCAGAAAGCATCTGTCAAAAATCAAAGGGGGAAAATTGGTTGAGAAGATGAGATGTCACGGAATTGGTTTGGTAATGTCGGATGTGGAAGGGGATGATCTTTCATCCATCGCGTCAGGCACCACATACATGGATGATACGACATATGCAGACGCATTGGAAATTTTAGAAAGATACAAACTAAAATGGAAAATACCAGCTGAAGTCTTACAGGTTTTAGAAAAGGGAGCAGAGGAGGAAAAACCAGAGACTCCAAAGAAATCAAGAATCATGAATTTCATCATTGCAAACAACAATGACTGTCTGGAGGCCATGAAAAAGACGGCCGAGAAAATAGGGTACACAGTGGACACAATGCAGGTTTTTGGAGATGTAAAGGATGCAGTCAAAGAGATTCTTGTAAAAATTTCAGAGAGTAAAAAAACATGTATAATTTTTGGCGGGGAGACAACTGTCAAGGTTATTGGCAAGGGAATGGGTGGAAGAAATCAAGAATTAGTTTTAAGGATGCTGAAAAACACTAGAAAGTCAAAACCGATGGTGATTGCATCGATCGGCACAGATGGCATAGATGGGAATTCAGTATTTGCAGGTGCAATTACAGAAAATGTGAGGATAGATTTGGACGTAATGAAAGAATTTCTTAAAAACAATGATTCAGGAAGGTTCTTTCAGAAACAAAAAGGCAGCATAGTGACTAACTTTACACATACCAATTTAATGGACGTAGGTGTTATTTTGCGATAAATCAGGTGCCATCATTTATGGCAGTCGCATTTGCAGCTGCTTGGAATGCACCTATGAGACATGCAATCTTTGCATCCCTTGCTTCTTCCACTTTTAACCCGTAACCATTCTTTGTCCAATAAACCACTTGGAAGATGCTAGTTTTGTCCAGACTTAAGGATATTGATGATTAGCCTTTAGAGATGCCAAAAACATGAAAAAATTTTTAAAAATTTCATCGAAACTAAACAAATGATTGTTTTAAACCATGAGAATTTCAAATATCATGAATGATTAAAAGAATCATGTCAAAAAATGAGAAAGGATTTTGTGAAGATGAATCTTGTAAATGTGATTGCCACGAAGGATCAATTTTTAGACGAGGAAACGAGAAGAGGCAATATTGCTAGAAAAACAGTTCAAACCTGATTTGCTATACAACAGGGTTGTTCATTTCTATATGGACAAAAAAGGATACACAAAGGACAAAGCAAATCAGATTGCACAGGCAGTAGTGCAAAAAGAGGCGCAAAGAAGGATATGCAAGAATGAGAAATGCAAACATTTCTCACATGATCACATAAGAAATACAGAGACATGCCTAGTAGCTAGTTGCGAATGCAGTCGGTTTTCTAAGTGAAATCATCTAAAGAGTTTTCAAGCAGGGGCTGTGCATGGATTCCTATTTTCCTCAAATCTTCGGCAAATTCCTTGACAAAGCCGTGTATGGTATACACCTGTTCCGCACCAGAAGTTATCACCATATCTAGAAGTTCGTTATAATCACAATGATCACTCATCGGAATCGAGTAATCAGTTCTTCTCCCAAAAGAGAATCTTTGGGATTGCGCCCATCCGCTAAATCCGATTGTCACTGCGCCATACTTTGACTTCATTTCCTGAACAAACTTGTTTTTGCCTGACAGCATTGGTGCCACCATTACCCATGGTTTTTTATCAAGCAATCCCTTCTTTTCAGCTTCGGAATGTCCAAGGCCGTCATTTAGTGGCACGCCAAACCTCTGATGAAGGGAATTCATATCTTTTACAGAATCATGAAAATACAGAGGCCCCCAATGACCAAATAGCTGAGTAATCGTCTGGGCTTTTCCTAACTGATAGCCCATCAGGATTACAGGAATACCCCTGCCATAAAGTTCAGAAATCAGCTCGTTTACCTGCCTTAGTGTATCTTCAAGTTTAGGGAAAACGAATTCAGGCAAACCAAATGTGCATTCAGTAATGAGGGTTTTGCATTTAGGTATTTTGGCACCCTTGAGAAACCCACGATCCCTAGTACAGATATCCCCAGTGTAAAAAATATCGTCAAACAGCAGTCCTTTTGCACCAAGAATATGGCCACTGTCAATCAGTGAAAAATCATCAAGAGAGTCTACGTGGTTTTCCATTTTAAATCCACGTAGATGTGCTATTTCGTTTGTCTCAATTGATGAAAGTATTCTTCCGCCGTTTTTTGAGGGAAGATGATCAATGTGGGCATGGGAAACAAAGTTAATTCCAGCAGGATCACTGCTTTTTGGATCAAGGCAGACCCGCATTCCATTGGCTTCACACAGGATTCCATTTTTTGTCATTCTAACCGGCCTAGGCAACAAAGAGCAGGGCAGTTGAATTTGATATAAATTGCAGGTTTGATCTACTATTGACTAGTTGCTAAATTTAGGAATTTTAATCTCAGGTCGTGGAAGCAACATGGAATCCATTCTAAGATCGATCAAAAGGAAAAAAATTCCAATAAGGCCAGCGGTAGTCATCTCAAACAAACCTGATGCAAAAGGGCTAAAAATCGCAGAGAGTATGGGAGTCAGCATAGAAGTTGTCGAGAGCAAGGGATTTGCAGGGAGCAGGGCAGAATATGACAAAAGAGTGATGAAAGTATTATCAGAATACGGAGTCACCCCAAAAAATGGGCTTGTCTGTCTTGCAGGATTTATGAGAATTATCAGTCCAGAATTTGTCAAAAGATACAAGAACCGAATCATCAACATCCATCCGGCACTGCTGCCATCATTTCCAGGACTAGACTCGCAAAAACAAGCTCTAGCGTATGGTGCAAAGTATTCAGGATGCACTGTTCACTTTGTAGATGCAGGGATGGATACGGGGCCAATAATCATGCAGGCAGTTGTAAGGATCAAGGAGGGCGATACAGAGGAATCGCTATCAAAGAGAATCCTAAGAGAAGAGCACCGGATCTATCCGGAAGCAGTCAACTTGTTTGCCAGAAAAAAAATCACGGTTTCAGGCAGACGGACTATTATCAGTTAAGAGTCAGGACCTCCAAAGAAATACAGTACTTTGAGCTCCGCAGTGTTTCCATGAAAAAAATGCGGCACGTTCTTTGCGACAAAAAATAACTTTTCTTTTGAGACAGCATAATCCTTGTCGTTGATTTTCAGATAGCCGTCTCCAGAAATCACATAATACACCTCATCACTTTCGTGAGGCTCTTGCGTGTCCTCCTCTCCTGGCTGAAGAACCAAGACTCCTGCGGCCAGGCTGTCTTTGTTGATAAAGGTATGAAAGTATGAGATCCCATGTTTTATTCTTTCAACATAGTCATCAAGATCAAACTCAATCTTCAATCTATTCAGCAGCTACGGTGAATGTCTTTCTTACAGGATCTGCACTCATAAAGGAATGTCCTTTTGGATGAATCTTTTCATGCTCAGGGCTTTGGTGCATTTTGATAAAAGTCTCTTTACTTTCATGTTCCACAATTATCCTGTAACTCCCATCATTTGATTTTAGGAATCGTCTGGACACGAATCCTGGAAAACTTGACAAGACTTTGTTTGATTCAGAGAACCATTCTTTGAAGCCTTCTTCTGCTCCTTCCTTGAGTTGCACATCTGCCATCATTACAAACATATCATGACTAGGAAAAACACCATTTAATTTCTTTTCTATGATTTTCATCAGACTCCAAGAATTAAATATCTACAAATCAGAAATATCCCATGACGGGTGTTAGAATTGACGGTGTGATTATTGCCAAATCAGTCAAAGACCGAATCAAACTGGCAGTAGACGAACTCAAAGCACAGGGGATCAACCCGTGTCTGGCAACGGTACTAATCGGAGACAATCCTGCATCTGCAACATATGTCAGAAACAAGCACAAGGCATGTGAAGAAGTAGGGATCATGACAAGAGATCACAAGCTTGATGCAGGCATCAGCCAGGCAGAACTAAACGAGATTATCGATAAACTGAATGCGGATGATTCGGTTCACGGCATTCTCATTCAACTCCCGTTGCCAAAACAACTGGATGAATTTGCCACAACGTCAAGAATTTTGCCAATAAAGGATGTTGACGGTCTTACTCCACATAATGCAGGGTTGCTTGCAATGAAAAAAGCTGTCCTAGTCGCATGTACCCCGTCAGGAGTGATGGAGATGTTTGATTATCATGGGATTGACTTAGAGGGGAAGAATGTCGTGCTGATTAACAGAAGCAATCTCGTAGGAAAGCCATTGTATCACCTGTTGCTTGAAAAAAATGCAACCGTGCTCACATGCCATTCTAAAACTAGAAACTTGAAAGAAATGTGCCAGTCTGCAGACATAGTCATTACCGCGGTAGGGGACAGAAACAAGTTCACATTGACACCAGAAATGATAAGAGAGGGGGCAATAGTCATAGATGTTGCAATATCTAGATTCAATGAAAAACTAGTGGGGGATTCTGATTTTGATCAGATCATCCAAAAGGCATCATTTGCCACACCAGTTCCAGGAGGGGTCGGCCCCATGACAGTTGCAATGCTATTAAAGAACACAGTTACAGCAGCATCGTTGAGCAGTAAAATTGGAAGGCAGCCCTGAAAAAAGATCACTTAGGAATCTTCTTTTGGAAAAAAGAGACAACACGTCTTTTGATCTAATGAAGATTGCAAGTGGCAACATACAAAAAAGATTGCGAAAAGTCAATGCATTTAGAAATGCGCAAAAAATTGGAGCGTACTATCCAATAGGAAGCGAGATCATGACACAGGATATCATTCAGGAATTAATCAGTCAGGGGAAAGACGTCTTCCTGCCCAAAGTGGTCGGAGACAAGATGGAGTTTAGAAAAATAACAGATTTTTCAAGCCTGGAAAAAGGGAACTTTGACATCATGGAACCCAAGGATGACTGTCCAACAGACAATGCCCTGGATGTTATTTTGGTTCCAACCGTAGGGATATCTCAGAGTGGTGTCAGGCTAGGATATGGCCATGGGTTCTATGACAAATTTCTGGCAGAAAACAAAACTGTAACAATATCCCTGACATTGGAAAAACAAATCATAAAGAATATCCCAAAGTCAGAACACGACATAGCAATTGACTGGATTGCAACAGAGGACAGGATTTTTCAGACTCAGAAATAAGCAAGCCCTTTTTGACCAATGTCTTTTCGACAGTATTTGTGAGGCCAGGATATTTTTTCTACTGCACCATATGCATTTGAAATTGCAGACTCTAAAGAGTCACCTAATGCGGTGACGCCCAAGACACGTCCACCGTTTGAAAGAATTTTTCCATCACGTCTTTTGGTTCCAGCATGGAACACACATACATCGTTTGGTACAGAGTCAAATCCGGATATCTCCTCGTTGCTAGGATATGAGCCCGGATATCCCTCAGACGCCAAGACCACGCATACTGCAGACTCTTTCTTCCAAGCTGGTTGTGGCATCGAAGAGAGTGTCCCGTCAATGCTTGCTTCAAGATAATCATACAGATCAAAGTCCATCCTCATCATGATTGGCTGGCATTCAGGATCACCCATCCTTACATTATACTCCAAAACAAATGGTTCGTTGTCACGAATCATTATGCCCGCATACAAAAATCCCTTAAACTGGATTCCTTCGTTTTTCATTGCAAGTATTGTTTTGTCAATGATTTCTTCTTGGATTTTTTTTGCAAGTAAATCGTCAATTACAGGGGTAGGTGAATATGCCCCCATTCCACCAGTGTTTGGTCCCTTGTCGCCATCAAAGATTCTCTTATGATCCTGGCTGGTTGCCATTGGGATAGCCACACTGCCATCAGAGAGTGCAATGTATGACGCCTCTATTCCATCAATCCTCTCTTCTATGATGATTCTGTTGCCAGCATCACCAAATGTCTTTTTTACTAAAATGGTATCAATTGCCAATCTTGCCTCATCGTCACTATTGCATACAATCACACCTTTTCCAGCTGCAAGACCATCTGCCTTTACAACCACATTGTAGTCAAGTGATTCCAGATATTTCTTGGCTTTTTGAGCATCGTCAAAGATTTCAAACCTAGACGTAGAGATCCCATTGCGTCTCATGAAATTCTTTGCCCATATCTTGCTCGATTCAAGCTGGGCTGCTTTCCTGGAAGGTCCAAAGATTTTGAGGTTATTGCTATTGAATTCGTCTACAATTCCTGCAGCCAACGGGGCTTCAGGACCCACAACGGTAAAACAATTGTTTTTTTTTGCAAAATCGATCAATCCGTCCGGATCATCTGCGTCAATTGAGAGATTGTTTGGCGTGCCACCATTGCCAGGTACAGTGAAGATGGTGTCCACCTTACGGCTTTGAGATAGTTTCCATGATAATGCGTGTTCACGTCCACCGGAACCGACTATCAGGATGTTTACCAATGCAAAATATCTTTTTACCAATTATATAATCCAAATCTTGCAGAGCCAATTTAGCTTTATAATGTCACCCACATATCAAAATCCAGATGGAACTTTCCACAAAATTTGATGCAAAGAAAATAGAATCGCAAGTAAAAGAACATATCAGAACTATTGATTTGGAAAGACAAATTTTTGCATCAGACAAACCTGAAAAGATCAGATTCATTGAAGGGCCACCTACAATGAACGGAGTCCCACATGCAGGGCATCTGAGAGGAAGAGTCATCAAAGACCTATGGTACAGATACAACACACTCCAAGGAAAGAAAATAGAGTTCAATGGAGGCTGGGATACGCAAGGACTCCCAGTGGAGCTGCAAGTGGAAAAAGAGCTAGGAGTCACAGGCGGAAAAACAGAGGCAATCAAACAATTCGGAATAGAGAGAATCGTATCCGAATGCAAAAAAGTCGTAGAGAAGTTTAACGAGTCATGGATCAAGGTTGATGAACTTCTTGGAATGTCATTTAATCATGAAAAGGCGTACTGGACGTTTAGAGACGAGTTTATCGAAAGGGAATGGCAGGTATTAAAAAAAGCACGTGAGAACGGGATTTTAGAAGAAGACTTTACGGTGATTGCATACTGTCCAAGCTGCCAGACATCGCTTAGCCATGCAGAAGTAAATCAGGGATATGAGGAAGTAAAAGACCCCTCGTTATACTACAAAGTGAAACTAACAGACGAAGACGCATTTTTGATTGTATGGACTACCATGCCATTTACGCTAGTGACAGATGCGATGGTAGGCCTCCAACCTCAGGAAGACTATGCGCATGTCAGAGTAGAAGATGAGACATGGGTGATTGGAAAGACAAGACTTGAGGAACTAATGTCAGAGTTGAAGATTGAAAATTATAAAATTGAAAAGACCTCAAAGGGTTCAGAATTTGAAGGGAGAAAATACGTTCATCCGTTACTGGGCCTGATTCCAGAGTTAAATGAATATGCCAAGTTAGAGAATTACCACGTAGCAGTATCCGAAACATTCGTAGATGCAAGCACAGGAAGTGGGCTTGTGCATCTCTCACCTGCAAACGGCGAGGAGGACATCAAGATTGCCAACAAACGAAATGTCAGAATTTTCAGCCCCATAGACGACGAGGTGAAATTCACATCAAAGGCAGGAAAATACCAAGGCATGTTTGTAAGGGATGCAGACAGGATCATAGTGGAGGATCTAAAAGAGTGCAATGCGCTGGTAAAGATTGGAAAAATAAAACACAAGTATCCACTTTGCTGGAGATCACACCATCCAATAGTATGGCTTGCAAGAAGAGGTTGGTTTTACAAACTGGACCGACTGGAAAACAAGGCAGTAGAAGCAGCAGAGAGCGTAGAGTATTTTTTTGAGCAGCCAAAAAACAGATTTCTCGGGATAATCAAAGAGAGGCATCCGTGGTGTATCTCTCGAGAGAGGATTTGGGGCTGTCCATTGCCGGTGTGGAATTGTGAGGACTGCAACGAGAAAAATTGGTTGTTTACAAGGGACGAGATAGTCAAAGCTGCGGTTAGCTTGCCTGACGGTCCAAACTTTGAGCTACACAGACCATGGATCGACAGCATTGCAATAAGATGCAAAAAATGCGGCAGTATCAAAACAAAGAGAGAGGAGTATGTCTTAGACACATGGCACAACAGCGGATCAGCCCCCTATTCATCATTAACAGATGAGGAATATTCGAATGAAATTCCAGCACCGTTCTTCACCGAAGGAATCGACCAGACAAGGGGGTGGGCATACACATTGCTAATTGAGAATGTGATCCTGAATAATGCCCCAATCCCACCATACAGAGCATTTTTGTTTCAGGGACATGTTTTGGATGAAAACGGTGGCAAGATGAGCAAAAGCCATGGGAATGTCATGGATGGAAAAGAGTTGTTGGAAAAATATCCTGTGGATTTGATAAGATTTTACTTTATGTGGAAAGCAAGCCCGATAGAGCCGCTTAGCTTTAGCACAGATGAGTTGATGTCAAGGCCGTACCAGGTGATCAACACGTTATTTAATTTGCATCTGTACTTTAAACAAAACAGCCAGTACGACAACTTTGATGCGACAAACACAATCGAGTGGGCAAATCAGAACAGACTGCTCACGTCATCAGACATTTGGCTTTTGTCCAAGCTTCAGAGACTCATAAAAAAGATTACAGAAAAAAATAACACATGCAAATTCCACGAGGGCGCAAAAGCAATTGATGATTTCATCATCAACAATCTAAGCCAGGCATACATTCCAATTACGCGAGGAGAGTTGTGGGATGAGGAGGAGTCAAAGAAGAACAGACGACTGGCAATCTATGCAGTACTAAGCAATGTGCTTAGAACACTAGACATTCTGATTCATCCGTTTTGCCCATTTACTAGCGAGTATTTGTATCAGACGGTATTCCAGGGAAAGCAGAGCATCTTACTTGACAAATGGCCACAATACCAGGAATCTCTCATCAATGAGGAAATTGAAGAGTCATTTGACATCATGAAAGACATCGTATCCATATCATCGGCTGCAAGAATGAAAGGCAGACTAAAGAGAAGATGGCCATTAAATGAAGCGCTGATTTGCGTAGAGAAAGGCACCAAGATAAAACTAGAATCATTGTCAGAGTTATTGCGATCGCAGCTAAATGTGGAGAAGTTCAGGATTTTTGAAACTGAGAAAGAATCAGGATTGGATCACATAGCAGAATTAAAACAATTAGGATTGCCAATCAAATCAGTAATCGAACTAGAACGAAAAAGAATAGGTCCGAAAGCAAAACAACACATGGGAAAACTGATATCCGTATTTAATGAGACAGATCCTGAGGACATCATATCATCATTACAAAAAGACGGCAAACATGATTTTCACACAGATGGCGAAATAATTTCATTAGACATTGAAGACTTTATCATAGACTTTGATGCTGATGAGAACTTTGCATTGTCAAAAAGAGATAACTGCATCGTACTGATTTCAACGTCAAGAAACAGAGAAATGATGGCAAAAGGACTTGTAAAAGATGTCGCAAGAAGATTGCAAACGCTTCGAAAAGAGAGAGGATACAATCCAACAGATGTTTTAGACATTGCATCAATACTTGATTTGGATGAAGAGTCATTAGAAATGATGAAAGAGCGAACAGAGGAACTTGCATTTTTGGTTCGAGTAAAACAGGTGAACTTTACAGAGTCATGCAAGGAATACAAAGATGAAGATATTGACGGCCAGAAAATCAGAATAGCGGTAGAATAAGTTTTGGAATTCAATGTAATATTTTTATTACAAACACTAATCACAAAAGCAAATGTCCGAATCAAAACCAAACGTTGTTGGAATTAACGTTCTAAAACAAAACGGCCTTGACGTGGATGAGTTGCTAAAGGAGTTAATCAAAAATGCGGCAGTCGAATTTACTGCATACTACTACTTTACCAACCTCAGAGCACATTGTACAGGCATAGAGGGGGAAGGACTGAAAGGGATTATCGAAGATGCAAGACTGGAAGATCTTAGCCACTTTGAATCATGCCTGGAGAGAATCTACCAATTAGGAGGAGCTCTTCCAAATGATGCGACCGAGTTTATCAAGATCTCTGGTTGTGAGTTCCTACAACTCCCAGCAAATCCAACAGACCACAAAGCAATTCTAGAGAAATGTCTCAAAGCAGAGCAGGGCGCAATTGTCAATTGGAACAAGATCTGTCTGATGACAGTAGGGAAAGATCCTGCCACATATGATATTGCGAAAGACATACTAGCCGAAGAGATCGAGCATGAATCTTGGTTCTTAGAGTTAATCTATGGAAGACCATCAGGACACATGAGACGAAAGTATTCTGGCGAAAGGCCACATACAAGAAAGCACTCCAGAGCGCTAGACATGGCATAACCGCCAAACCATCATTTTATTTCTTTTAGATTTACAACTGGTGTTACTTTATTGACGACAAGTTGTGAATATGCTTTGTTTTATTACGGTTAAATAGAAAAAATACGTAATGACATAGTGGTAAAACAGATCAGTCTGGATGCATGGCAGATACAGCACTTGTCAGATCTCTTAGAGAGAGGATCAAACATTGTTGCAAGAACAGACAAACCAATTGTCCTATACAGACAAACTCTTGAAGAAGAAGAAGGATCATATGAAGAAATTGTGTGTACGCTTACCAAAGGATACGTGATTGAGCAGATGGTGACATCAGGAGGAATGCTGGTCCCAAGCTTTCACCAACAGTTTGTATTTACAATCGAGGAATATCCACAAGAATTATTGAGAAAAAGCAAAGACAGATTTTTAGAGATGGTAGATTTTCTTGATGAGCAGTTAAGATAACATCATAGTTAATAAAGACCCTTAAATTCAGGATTTTTGTATGCAGTTACTAGAGTTTCAGGCAAAAGAGTTGTTCCGAGAGTATGGAATTAACTTGCTTGAGAGCATATCTTCTACAAATATTGAAGAAGGCAGAAAACATGCAAAACAATTAGGATATCCATTTGTAATCAAAATCCAAGTTCCAGTCGGTGGCCGTGGAAAGGCAGGAGGAATTCAGAAATGCCAAAACGATGATGAATTTGAGCTAAAATATCCCCAAGTGATGGATCTGACAATCAAGGGCGAAAAAGCACGAGCGATCTTACTTGAAAAGATGGCAGATATCAAAAAGGAGCTTTACCTGTCACTATTTTTGAACCGTTCAAAAAGATGCTATACAATAATTGCATCAGCTGAAGGAGGGGTAGAAATTGAATCAGTAAAAAACCAAATCATCAAGGAAGTGGGATTAGGGGATGTCTCAGATGAAGTTGCAAAGGAGGTCGCAAAAGAGATGGGTTTGCAAGGAAAAACAGCGGATGGGTTTATAGACACATTAAAAAAATTATCAAAACTAACGATTGAAAAGGAGGCAGAGCTTGCCGAGATCAATCCTCTTGCAATAATGCAAGATGACACAGTCATGGCACTGGATGGCAAATTTGTAACAGATGACAACAGCAATTTCAGACATCCCGAACTGCAAAAATATCAAGAAAAGACAGAGATTGAAGAGCAGGCAGAGAAGAGCGGGTTTTCACTAGTTGAGTTAGACGGCGACATAGCAGTGGTAGGGAATGGTGCAGGGCTTGTAATGTCCACATTAGACATGCTGTCAGACAATGGTGGAAAACCAGCATGTTTCTTAGACGTAGGCGGAGGCGCAACTACGGAATCAGTGTATGAGGCGTTGACTTTGATCAGCAAGATCAAGAGGGTAAAAGGAATCTTAGTGAACCTCTATGGTGGAATCGTGAAGACCACGGTAGTAGCTGAGGCATTTCTAAAAGCATATGAGGACAATTTAATCGACTTGCCAGTTTTTGCAAGGCTGAAAGGTACCGAGTCAGACAAAGCTAAAAAGATGCTCGAAGGATCCAGGACCAAGATTTACAGTTCAGTAGAAGAGGCAATCAACGCAGCAGTCATGGGGAAAAAGAAATGACAGATATTTTCGGACTGCTAAAAGGAAAACCAGAAGATCCAGACTATAAGAAAAAAGGGGTGATCGTTCAGGGAATTACTGGAGCATATGGTTCACTGCATGCACATAACATGATAGCATATGGAACCAACGTAGTTGCAGGAGTTACTCCAGGCAAAGGAGGCCAAAAATTTGAAGACAGTGTGCCAATTTACAATACAATGCAGGAAGCAGTAAATGCGACCAACGCAAAAATTTCAATTGTCTTTGTTCCAGCAAAATTCTTTCTTGCCGCAGCAAAAGAAGCCCTAGAAGCAGGAATCAAACTGCTCGTTGCAATTCCAGAACATGTTCCAATCAGAGACACGATGGAAGCGCTGGATCTTGCAAACAAGAAAGGGGCAGTAATCATAGGACCAAACACGCCGGGCATAATGATTCCTGAACTGATCAAGATCGGAATAATGCCTGCAATGCCATTTAAAGCTGGAAATGTTGCCGTCCTATCAAAGAGCGGGACACTGCTTTATGAGATCTCAGACGCACTTACAAACTCAGGATTTGGTCAATCAATCACAATTGGAATTGGAGGAGACCCAATTAACGGAACAAGACTGATTGACGCATTTGAAATGGTAAAAGACATTCCAACTTTGGAAGGATTGGTAATCGTAGGAGAAATCGGCGGAGATTCTGAAGAGATGCTGGCTCAGAAGATCATCGACAGCGGGTTTAAGAAACCAGCAGTCGCATACATTGCTGGAAGAGCAGCTCCAAAAGAAAAGAGAATGGGTCATGCAGGAGCAATCGTCATGGGAACCTACGGTTCAGCAGAATCCAAAGTATCAATGTTTAACAAGGCAAACATTCCAGTAGCAAAAAGACCCGCAGAAGTGCCTGTATTACTAGCAGGAAAGATAGAGAAATCCGATTAAAATAAAAGAGAGAGATTCAGGAGAGAACCAGATGCCTATAACAGATCCAGAAAAGAAGCGAATTGCACAGCAAGCTCGTCTCGTAATGAGAATTTGTTTCAAATGCGGATGCAGGAATGATGTAGGGGCATCAAGATGCAGGAAATGCAGAAATCCATACTTGAGACTAAAGAACAGAAACCTAGGCGTCAAGAAATAGAATTAAAAACTCATCAGCCTCTGCCTGTAAGACACGATTGCAGATTTTAGTTCAGACTCATATTTGATGACAAATGATTTTGCCATGTCAGGGGCATCTAATTCTTCAAGATTCAACTGAATATCGCCAGGCAATTGGTCGTTTATTTGATAGAGGGTTTTGGCCGCCTCGACGTATTGTCCAAGATTATTGGCATATTCAAAAGCCAGTTTCATCCTATCCATCACAGAGTCAAATTCTCGCAAAGACACAGCATTTGTTTTCAGGATCAGTAGAAAAGATCAGGGTAATTACAGTATATTCAGCCAACCTAAAGGTAAAAAAACTCGTCTTTTAGAAGATTCATTGGACCGGTCGTCTAGTTTGGTTTGGATGACGCACTCACACTGCGTAAGGAAATCATTTCCCGCAAAGGCCGTGGGTTCAAATCCCATCCGGTCCACCTTTTCCAAATGACAGATTCTTTCCTAGAGTCCACATGTTGTCTTTTTGTATTGCAAAAACCTGTTCACCATAATTTACAGAATAAACGCTTGGTATTGCCATGTCGGATGACATTACAATGGCTGCAATTATTGTAAATAATGAAAAGTACGTCTTGATCTTTTTCACAATTGTGTAGTTCTAGTTTGTTTAAAAGAAAAAAATAAGGAGAAAAATTCAGCTTAGAATCGAAGTTTCTATTTTTTGTACAGGATGTTTGAATATATCATGATGTGTGGCAGCTATCTGTTCTTTATTGAATATGAGATCGCATCTATAGCATTTCCAGGTGGTTGTGGTTTGCAATGATTTGATATTGCACTAGAAGTTATAACATTACCGTATGAATAATTACTAATCAAAAGGCAACATGCAGCCATTCAATTACGGATTATGAAATTACCTATCGTCTATATTCCTTATTTACAAAAGAGAATAATAATTCTACCACTTGGGGCTGTCACCAAGATACTAGCGCTGGTTTTTGGTCTTAAGCTCCAAAATTATTTTTACTGGAAAGTTTTTCAGAGATTGCTCAGAGCTTTAATTGTTTCTTTTTATCTGTGTACAAAGATTTTTCCGAGTTTGTCCAGAGCATACCGCTCAAACATTTTACCAAAAATCCCATAACGTATCTTAAACTCTATCTTGTCTTCTATTCTTGTCTGGCTTTCATTTACTCTATGAAAAGTATGAGGCTGCTGACTAGAGTAACCTGGGATACCATGATAACAGCCTGCAAAACATACACATATGTCGATGAGATGAGCAATCACGATTTATTCAAGCACTGGAAACATACTGTTTGAAAAGGTGGCAGTCTGCCCCTGGGTTATTTTGTCGCTGCTTGACTCTATTATTCTAAGATCCAGCCTTTTTGGGGTGATTACCTGCAAGTGGTGCAA
>JAGQHE010000048.1:9194-9844 GCA_020431995.1 Candidatus Nitrosopumilus sp. | reverse complement strand
GTGAATCTTCTGCACTTACAATTATTCTGTCAATATTGAATTTGTTATGTTCGTTATAAAACACATGACAATTTATCCCTGTAGATAATCTTTCAAAGTTTATTTTTGTTTGTTCTTCATTATCTGATACAATATTACCTTCATGACAAGTAGTATAATTTAAGATTAAATTCTTTTTTTTATCTATCGCCGCAAATCCTTCTTTTGCTTGAGATGCCCCTTCGTTGAAAATCTTGATTTGAGTAAAATTCCCATCTGATGTTTCGATATTATTTACTTGAGCCTTAAATTTTGGCTGTGTCCAATAATCTTCAGAAATTATTGGAATATTCAAAATCACAAGTCCAGCGATTAATGATGCTAGAACACCGTACAAAATTTCAGATTTTACCACAAATGGGTTCATCTATTCGTATGATAATAAGACTATTCTTCATTTGATGAGAATGATTCCTACGGATCCTCTATATGCTAAAAATGACCAATTCTAGGTATGTAAAACCACTCTAAAGTCGGATTTTTAAGGTCATCTTTAACAACAAAGTAGTCTCTATGATGGTCTTAGCCTAGATGGATCAGTTCAATGCTCCGACTAGCAATTATTTTATAAAAAATACTCTAGATACAAAACATCAGAAGCACTTTTCAAT
>JAGQHE010000048.1:0-9174 GCA_020431995.1 Candidatus Nitrosopumilus sp. | reverse complement strand
ATTGTATGAAGTATTTTTTGATTTTTATTATTTTGATTGGTTTTTTGATTCCTTCAATTACATTTGCACAATATCTGGGAGATGTTGAATTTTACCACCTTCCTTTGACCGTAGAGTCAAAACAATACTCTATTCTAGCTCAATCCAATACCAACCACTTCACTGATGTGGTATATGACAGCAAAGCACACTCTTTAATTTTTTCAACGTCCTTATCTGAGGATTTTATCGACACTTATACTATAACCATGAATGTACAGACATTTTCAGAAGTACTTGCCACAGATTATGCAAAAACTTCTGACTCTATGGTGGTGCTGGTAAATGGCGTGGATCAACCCTACAAAACCATTGAAGACAATGAAATTATTTCATGGATCTTTTATGCACCAATATCATCTGATGAAGTAGAATTACTTCCTTCTAGTCCTAGATTTGGTACTGGTACATACAAATTTGATAAAATTCCAAATGGATCTCCTAAAATTTATCCTCCATTAAAACAAGATCATGTTGGAATTGCTACTGAAAACATCCAATGCAAAGACGAATTGCTTTTACTCCAAAAACATGATGGTTCTCCTGCATGTGTAAAACCAGAGTCAATTAACATTCTTGTTCATAGAGGATGGGCTGATGAAAAATTCCGAACTCTGCCAACAATCGACTTTCAAAACCCAGATAGGATTTTTCGTGAGGTTGGGTATTTGGGATTGATGATGCTTCTTCCACACATAGAAGAAAATCAGACTGTAGCAATATCGCTTGAAGGTAAACCAAACATGATTTTGCCGATTATTCAATATTATGAGATAGAAATTTTATCAGAAAAAACCAATACAAATGAATCTTTTTCAAGCGTTTTTGGAAAAATCACCAAACCAAATCTACAAAAATTCTTTGAGGAAAATCCAATGAATCTTTTTGTCAAACGTGGAGTGCTATTGACATCACTAGGGGGATATCAAGACAGTATGGGAACCTATGGATCATTCAACCAATTTCTTACCGATAACGAGTCTCAGATAATTGGGGATGCTTTGACTTATTATGAAAACAAGAGAACAAATGGAGAGGATGTACACTTTGATGATTTTGTCAAATGGCCAACCGGTAAACTCAACGAGTCATTTCTTCAAAAATCAAAACTGTTGGATATTGCAAGTATAGAAGAAAACCGCATCGCATTGAATCCCACAGACACATGTGCACATATATCACTTAGACTGCTTTCTGCAGACAAGCTAGAGCAATACCAGTCCAGAGATAAAGAGGTTCGATTTTTTGAAATTACTGAAACTGATTTGAAAGAATTGCCTGTTTTAGATGAATTAATTCAGGCGACCAATCATCTAGAATTTACCACTAATGATGATGCACATGCGGAAATGGGTTTAAGAGAACTTGTAGACTATGAGTTTTTCATTATGGATAAAGCAATTGAAAAATACAATGATTCTCAAGATGACTATTTTCTCAAACTTGATGGTAATCTAGATGAGAAACTTGCAGATCCAAAACCTCAAGGATTTTCAAATGAATTTTTGTCTCCTCAACTAGTATATGGTGACAAGGTGTATGTTCTTAGTCACACTTTTTTTTGGGTTGCAAATGAACATGAAACACAACACATGTCAGTTCATTTACAAGATAGTTTAGACAATAATAAAAAATTCATTACGCTTACTGACAAAGACATGAAGTCACTTCCAAAGATAAAACAAGCTATAGAAAAAATTGGCACAGAGTTTGAAAGCATTCATGCAAGCAAGGGATTGCCTGAAAATCCTGATTGGAATGAATATAGGGAATGGTTTGTGCAAAAAAAGACTGAGCAATTTAATCTAGATGAAACCTATGTTCCTGGATTTTTATATAATGATGAGTATTATGATTTGGGATTTCCTATTTGTTAGGGGTAGAAAATGAAAACTAGAAATCTGATCATTACTGTTGGAATTGTAATTGTTGTGATTTCTATGACTTCTATCTCTCTTGCATATAATCAGGAAATCAAATTAATCATGGGAATGCAAACTGATGATAAACCATCTATTGATACATCAGACCACATGGATTTGTCTGGTCTAACATACAAAGACTTTGGAATTTCAAGCAGTGAACCTGTTTATCTTATCGAAATTCGTACAGATGAGCAATTACGACGTGTTTTGGATAAATGTGAGTATAAACAGAGAAAAGAATCTGGGGAAATACCTAATTTTACACCTGATGGAAAACTATTACTTTCAACTCAACCATTAGTAAGTTGGAACAATTCAACTCATTATATTGATAACAACATTTGTTACTTTCAGTCACTCAAAGAACACTTGGAGCATGGTTTGCTTGGAGGTATTTTAGAATACTGTAATAGCGACAAAGGTGCGGGATGGGATAATCCATTTGAGGTTTGGTTTGCAAATGAAACTCACTACATAGATTCTGATACTTGTTTGTGGCAACTTTTAGATAATGATGTTCCTCTAGTTCTACCTGATAACTGGAAGAATGTATATGATGAGAATAATTAGAAAATGAAAACTAACACTAAAATCATAATTTCTGCAATCCCAATTTTGGCATTTGTTATGTTTTATCTGTATATTATTGATAATGGCTATTCTCCATATCTTGAAGGAGTTGGCCTGACACGCTTTTCTGAAGATGAGTTTCAAAAATATGTAAAAGATGCAGGGTCATTAGAGAACCTAAACGTAATAAAACTCACTGATGAGGAATTAGACAAAGTTCCAATAATAAAACAACTAATTGAAAAATCACAAAGACAGGAATTTCCACTAAATAGAGTAGGCATCCTAAATTCTACTCTAGATGAAATAAAATCCAACCATTACTACGTTGCACAAAAATATGCTGCCAAGTACAACAAGAACCCAGACTCTTATTTTTCAACAAGAATACCTGATGAGAGACAACTCGAAGAATTTCCCAACAGTTATTGGTATGAGTATGACGGTCGTTTTTTCAAGTATGGTGATAGGTATTATAGCTTTTATGATACTGATCAGCTTGTAGATTACGGAGACCCTTATAGCATTGAGGTCGGTGTTCTAAAACACGATCTTACTTCAGACAGATTCTATGTTGAGCTAACTGATGATGACTGGCAACACATTCCAAAAGTAAAAGAGGCAATTGACAAAATAGGAACTCTGCAAGAAGAGATACGAGTTCAAACAGGTATATCTAAATCTGATTTAAACAAGTATCAACAATGGGTTGAAGACAATCAAAGCATGACTGTCGGTTCTTTTCTTGAATACAAAGGAGAATACTATCGAATCTCATTTTGGATTGCATGAAAATGAAAACTAGACTATTGGTATTATTTATTATTGGAACCATTGGATTTTCATTTCCTTTTGTTTTTGCATGCCAATGTGTAGAGTCCACTCTTGAACAAAGAATAGAGAATGCGGATGTAATATTTTCTGGAAAACTCTATCCCCATGTATGGGATTTTTCAAAATTAAAGATTGCTGGAAATTTTAATGTGATCCAAGTTTGGAAAGGATCTGATTCTTTCCCACAAATTACAACTGGCGATGTGACAGTAGTTACTGGAGTAGATAGCGGAATGTGTGGTGTACAATTTATCCCGAACAACGAATATCTGATATTTGCAAAAATTGACGGAGATGTGTTGACCACTAATACTTGTTCAGGATCATGGTTTTTGGACGGACGTGCAGAATATGTAAAAGAATTGGATGCGATTGGGTCAACACATCACTTTATTGATGCCAGAGAAATCAAAAGATCTTCATCAGATGACTGTAGGGGTCCAGGTCCATACACTGTAGAGCAATGTGAATTTGACAAACTAGTACGTAATGTGTTTCTGCCAGTTGGAATAGCACTGCCAATTGTAGTAATAACTGTGTTTTTTCTCTGGAGGAAAAGAAAATGAAAGCTGATTCCAGAATTGTAATTTCAATAGACAAGCAATTTTACAGCGATGATGATGAGATTCATATTCATGTGTGGTTTAATCATTCGTTTTATTCTCCTGCTACATTAACTATTCTTAGTCCTACAGGACGAAAGATCGATTCAGCAGGATTAAAAACTGATGTAAATACTACGGAAACATTTGCGTTTACTTGCGGTGGACCATTCATGTTTGAAAATGGCTATCATACTGTTAGAGTTGAATGTGAGAATACTGTATCTGAGGCAATGTTTGAGTATTTCAATTCAAAAAATAGATTTAGGCCAAGATTTGGAAAATAAACTCGAGAGAACAAATCTATTGGGGTTTGTACTTTTTACAAATTTTATTACTAAACAAAACCTATCATCAACATGGATTTTGATTCTCACGACATTACAATTGTTTCTAAGCATGCAAATGTAACTCGTTTAGAAGCAGAAGCGGCACTTATTGAGGCTGAAGGTGATTTGACAAGGGCAATAGTACTATTGACAACAAAATGAATGATGGTGATGAATCTATTAGGATTCACTAAAATCAGGATTTTATCAATCGTTATATGATAAAAAATTCTAGAAAAGTTGTTTTGAAAACTAGGATTTTGATACTGCTTATTGTAATTATTTCAGCAAGCATAGCTGCAATCATTGCACCAATTGTATTGTACAGTCCAGATAATATCTATGATGAGAAAAAATTTCTTGAAAAAAATGATACATTAAACTCAAAGGATGCATTAAACTCAAAGGATGCATTAAACTCAAACGGTTTTGGTTTCAAATTTTACAGACATCTATCTGATTCTGATGACAACTTGTTTTTTTCACCGATTAGCATCGATATCGTTTTTGCAATAATTTATGAAGCTGCACAAGGCGAGACTAGGAAAAACATGCATCAATTATTTGAGTTTGAGCAAGATTCTGAGAAAAGACAATTATCCTACAAAAATACCATTCAAAAGCTAAACCAGAAAAACCCCGACTTTGAACTAAATATCAAAAACGGAATATGGGTTTCAGACAGATATGAGCTAAACCCTGAATATGAAAAAATAGTGACAAATGACTACGTTGCATCCTCACAAAATGTTGATTTTGTTTCCAATCATGGTGTTCAAACCATAAATCAGTGGGTGAAAGAAAATACTAACGGAAAAATTGAAAAAATCTTTGAAGACAATAGCACTGGACCACTAACTTTGATGGCTGCAACTAATACCGTTTACTTTAATGGATTGTGGGAAAATCCTTTTCCTGCTGGAATGACATATGAAAGGAAATTTTTTGTCACTCCTGATAATGTTGAAATGATTGATATGATGAAACTAAAAAATCACCATTTTAATTATTATGAAGACGATACAGTAAAAATTGTCGAGATTCCTTACAAAGATAACAAAGCATCCATGTATCTTTTACAATCTTTTGAGATGCATCAACTAAAACAGTTAGAAGACAATCTAACTGCAAATTATTTTAATGCACTAAAACCCAAACTATCTGAAAAAATGGTATCAGTGATCATACCAAAATTTTCAATGGAGATGGATTACAATCTCAGGGAGATTCTGATAGAAATGGGGATGACTCATCCATTTTCTAAAGAATTATCTGATCTAAGCGGAATGGCAAATTATCCTAGTATCTTCATAGATGAGGCAGTCCATAAGACTGCAATTGATCTTCATGAATTAGGAACAGAGGCTGCTGCTGCAACTGGAGCAATGGCTGAGTTGCAATCAGGTTCTCCATACACGTTTTATGGCAATCATCCATTTATCTATATTATACAAGACCATGAAACTGATCAAATATTATTCATGGGAAGATTTGTTAATCCTAATCACTAAAACTGTAAAATCAAAAAATGATTTTAATGCTTGGAGAAGAAAATGAAAACTAGATACAAAATCCCTATTGTTATTGTATTGCTGTTTGTCATAATTTGGCCTCAAATACCACACATGATATGGATTGTATGTGACATATTGCCTGACTGCAACAATGAAACATCACATGCATCTGGAATAGGACTCCCTTGGATTTCTATTAACACTAATCTCTTTGATAATCTGCCTGAAGGCATTGGAGGATTTTTTGTGTTGGGGATTTCATTTTCATTGATGGCTTTCCTAGCAATTTGGAAGATTAAAACAAAAACCCTATTCAAAATTATAATTCCATGTATAGTTTTCTTAATTCTTTTTTTTTATCTCAATGTGGATTGAATATGGAACTGTGTGCAATGACCATGTGATTGATCATCTTCAGAGATATTCCAATTTGTTTGTTGAAAATACCACTCGAGGTACATTTGGTATGAATGAGATTGGTTATCCGTTTGGTGTACATGGAGGAAATATTCAAGATTGCGTAGATTATGTGTTTGAGAATAGAGGGAAATAAAAAATGAAAACTAAACTCTTGATTGTTCTTGGAATTATTTTGCTGGTTGCAATAATTGTCACTGTCACTGCAATGTCATCATACCAAAAAACTTACAATGAAAACTGTACAGCAACTGACGGAAAAGTAACTGGATTTCTGCGCTGTACATTGACTCATAAGGATTTTGGCTCTCCTGAATCTGCAATGAGGGCAAAAATACAAGAGAATTTGAATAAAATTTCACACAAGTACGAAATTGATACGGATGAATTAGTTACTAGACCAATTCAAATGACATTGCAAGTTGCAACACAGAAAATTCCTGAAAGAACCTGTCATAAAATAACCTCTTTGGAAGAAAAATACCTTCCAGAATCGCTTACAACCTTGATGGATGATTCCCTTGATGACTCGTTCCGTGGACATGCGGATAGAGACAATGATGGGTTTTTGGACAAATACGGCACATATGTTCCGCTTTCTGATGCATCATATCTTTTGCAAAAGTATTCCTTTGAGATGGAAAGTCATACTGGCAAATTTGGATACCCAAGGCAAAATGACACAGAATATGCATTTGAGTGCATATTGGAGGATGATTCTCATCAATACAAACTAGTTTTAACATTTCAAACACACTATGATTCTGCTGGTCGTTTGGTGTTTGTGAATTTCACTCAAAATAATAACGGGGATTCCATTCTTGAAGGAAACAACCTTACACTGTTTACTGGTGGCTTTAACCAGACAATAGTTTTTACAAATAACCTAAACCATGAAATCAAAATCAATATAGAAAACAAAACAGAATTTGATCCGTATTCGTACAACTCACAATCTATGATTGTTCCTGCACACAAGGTATGGTCGTATGGATTCCGTTCTCAATTAGTTGATGATGTGTCTTTGCAATTTACGGCATTGCCTGATGACTTGTCTGGAAAAATCACCGTAAAGAGATATCCTGCATGCATGACACAAGACCAAGTTGTCTCCCTTTATAGTCAAGTAGGAGCATACCCATCGTTTCCATCATATCTGCCTGAAGGATATTCGTATGAATGTGGTTTGCATAATCTAAATTCATTTGTACACATGAGCTACTGGAACGATGATCTACGTTTAGAATTTGAAGATAATAGAAATGATGCAATGAAGCGTGAATTTTTTGCATCAGGTGGAATTACAATTGATTATTACAATAATTACATTCTCAATGACTGGACTGATGATCCTACATATGACAAGTATGAGAGCGCAAAGATAGATGATGCTGATCACCCTTATTCTAGAATGCTAACTATTCATGGAGAGCCTGCGATACTTGCAAAGAAATACTTTTACGATGACGGAATGCAAAAATCATACAACGAACTACAAATCTATCTTGATGGGGAAATACTGTATAGGATAAAAAGCGGGTTGGCAGAAGAACAAATCATAAAGATTGCTGAATCTCTCTTTGGGGATTAACTAAATGAAGACTAATTTGTATATGATTTCAATGGGAGTTGGCATTCCAATTATTGGAATAGTACTGGGTTTGTTTTTTCTTTCCTATACTCCTGTTCACTATGATTTAGAGATTCAGGGAATGAATGATACATATTTTGTCGGGGATACCTACACTTTTTACTATACTCTATCTGAATTTGGAAATACTTGTGGTTCTTGGATTGTAATGTATCCTAATTCTAATGGAGAAATTTTGCACAGGGGAGAAGTCATAGATTGTACTGGCAAGCAAAATAATCATATCTCTTATGATTCTAGAAAAGACTCTAGACAGTTTTCTTTAGCAGTGCCACAAATTGAAGGAAAGTACAACGCTACTGTACGTGTAGAGCCTGCAGATCTTGCAGTTTACGAGTTTACAGTAATTTCAAATCCTGAAGATAACAAAAGACGTTTGGGTTTCACCCCTGCATTTGAATATCATAAAGTGCAAATTGATGGAGAACAGGCATTGCAAATCTGTTCATTGTTAAACGTAATGTGCCCTCAAAATCCTACATTTCATGCTATAAACAGACATGACAAAAATTACACATATTTTTACTATGACTTGCCAAGCAAGGACTATCTTGTAGTAGTTGATGATGAACAGATCTGTTACACCACTGATGATGTTGATTTTGAAAATACAGAAGCCTTTGAAAAATGTGTAGGAATAAAAAATGAAAACTAGATACAAAATAATAATATCTGTCATAATTGTGATGGTGGTTTTTTATCTAGTGCCACCAAATGTTGCAGGTTACACATGCAATGAACTAGACATTAAAGACATTCATTGTCATGTTGTTGGGATGAATTTTCTTGGAATAAAGTTTGACACTAATTTGTGGTATATGTACAATTGGCAAGATAGAATTGGTTGTGGAGGAGTTCTAGCTCATCCTGACAAGGCTTACCCTTGTAGTGGAATGGAATCGTATTGGGGATTGCCAACAGAGTATGCACTATACATGGAAATGGAACATTATATTCCAAACAAGAATCAATATGATAAAACAATGACATCCGATTCATCCTTGCCAACTTGCACCAGTACACGCGAAATGTATAATGATCCTCCTACTTGCATGAATGAATATTGGCCAGAATATCCTAACTATGTTGGAGAAATCAAAAATGAAAACTAGACTTTTGATCGGATCGCTAAAATAAATAAGCTCGGAAAGTACAACACTTTAATTCAAAAGTTTTTCATTAAGCTTGTGTCTGGTTACCTTATGGGTGTTATCAAACAAGTAATTGTAGTTAGAACTGATCTTGATATGGGCAAAGGAAAGATTGCAGCACAAGTAGGACATGCATGCGTTC
>JAGQHE010000127.1 GCA_020431995.1 Candidatus Nitrosopumilus sp. | reverse complement strand
ATACTGGAAAGGAGTTCAGCTTGGGTAATGCAGCAGTAGCGCTGAGAATAATCTCAGAGGCTGCATCAAAGCGAATTGCCAAGTACGCATTTGAGACTGCAAGGCAGCGTGATTCTGGGAGAAAGGTGACATGCGTTCACAAGTCAAATGTCATGCGAATGACTGACGGCCTGTTTGCAAAAGCATGTGCTGACATATCAAAGGATTATCCTGACATCTCATTTGAGCAGATGTATGTTGACGCATGCGCCATGAACCTGATTCGCCAGCCCGAGCAGTTTGACGTCATCGTCACGACAAACCTGTTTGGCGACATACTGTCTGATGAGTCATCGCAAGTAGTCGGAGGACTGGGAATGGCACCTGCTGCCAACATTGGAGACAGCTTTGCACTCTTTGAGCCCGTTCATGGGGCTGCGTTTGATATTGCAGGACAGAACATCGCAAACCCGTCATCCTTCCTGCTGTCAATCAAAATGATGCTTGACTGGCTTGGCAACAGGCACAATGATTCCAAATGCCTTGAGGTAGGCAATCGATTGGAATCTACAATCTTTGACTTGGTAAAGAGCGGTGTCAAGACTAAGGATATTGGAGGGGACAAGACCACTTCGGAGTTTACAAAGCAGATTACTGACAATCTCTAAAAAGGCAACTTTCCTTTCTGTGCTTATGTTTATGCAGCATACAATAAAACATCTCAACCAGACAGTCCTATGCCATAAATAACATGATGCAGATTCAAACATGCCAAAATAAAAAATTTAGTTTTTATGTTGGGCTTACACAATCTGTCTTGAGTGGCTTTGACAGACAATATGGCAGATAGTGTTGTATGTCAGGATGAAAACTTATTGCAAATACCTGAACCTGTTTTTGGCAAGCTCAGAGAACGATTCCAAATGGAGCAGGAAGGGGGGAAAACTACTCTGAGTTTTGAACCCTGGGTTGGTAGGAAAATAGGCCTGATGCTGTCTAAAGAAGAATGGGTAGAAAAAACGTATCCTGACTTACATTTGATATCCGTTGATGAGTATGAGGCAATTATTAGAGACGAAAAGCGCCATGCAGTGATCTCAGTTCAACTAAAAAATAACGTGTTAACGTGTCTCACTTGCAAAGAAAACTCCACAAATTGTGAGCATGCTCTGTTAATGCACGCATGCAAGCTTGGCGCCATTATCGGCAAACAAAGATAAACATAACACTCATTGATTTTTAATATTGCCGTTTTGGATTCTGAACTGGTGGTGCATTCATCCCAGTACACTGATTTCTTGCTCTGATTATGAAGATGCGAGAGCCTGGTAAAAAAACATTTGATAGCATCTGGCATCAGATCTTTTGATAATTATTTCTCAGAACACTTTATGAACTATAATTCGGTCAACCATGTCATGAAATACGTGACGATTCTTTTGATTATGATTGTCTCTGCCACTGTCCATCTTGCATTCTCAGATGATAAAATGCCAGCAACCCAAGATCTCGCTGCCACACATAAACAAACTCTTGGCGTTCCATTTGCCATGCAATTAAATCAGACGGCATACCTGGACGAGTTTCAATTAAAACTCA
>JAGQHE010000047.1 GCA_020431995.1 Candidatus Nitrosopumilus sp. | reverse complement strand
ATTAATCTTCCAAGACTTGCATTTGAATCAAATAAAGATGAGACTTACTTTAGAGCAAGACTTGCATTACTCATGAAGCCTGCATTAGCTTCAATGGCATTAAGAAAGAAAGAGATCTCGGATCTTACCAGAAGAGGACTGAACCCAATTCTTGCAAAGAACACCCAATATATGCAAAGGAGCTCTGTTTCGCTAATCGTAAACTTGGTTGGACTAAAAGAATCGGTATTTAATATACTTGGATTCAAAGACAACAAAGAAGGTCGTGACATTCTCCATAAAGTCATTGAAACTGCAGTTGATGTTGGTACGAAAAAAGGCAAAGAGTTAGGTGATATCGTAGCTATCTCCATGACCGAAACTGAAGCCTCTAGTCGCTTTGCAAACCTGGATGGCGAAAAGTATGGCAAGAATTCCACCCTTAATTCAATGGATGACGACTATTATTCCCAAGGAATAGTAATCAAAGCATCTGAAATTTCTACTTATAACGGGAAAAGTGAGGCTATTCTTGAATGTAACAAACTTTCAAAATTATTAAACGGAGGCCTGCTTGTGACACTGGAAATTGACAAAGATGCAAAAATTGATGAAATCAAAAAAGCAATTGAAAAGGCATCAGAACTTACACCTTCCTTCAAGCCTGTTAGAAACACTCCAATATGTGGTGAGTGTGGCTTTAAGGATGAACCCTTTGAAGATAAATGTCCAAAATGTAAGTCTCCGTACATTGTCTGAAATTCGTAAATGAAACACTGTTTATGATCGTTTTTGCAGACTTTTTGATCAGTTTCAGATGTCGCGTTCATCACATTTATGATGAAAGTTATGCCAGTATGAACTTCATAGTAGCGGTGTTAAAAATATTGACACATTAACGTACCAAGATCAAAATTTTTGGAGCACACAAGTTATATCCACATTATTCTTTATCGTCTACGAGGAGATTATGATGGATAATTCACAAGTAGAAAACACTATCACTGAGATCCGTAAGCGCAGTGGCGCAATCACGGCTTTCAATAAAGATAAAATTTCAAATGCCATATACAAGGCATTGGCTGCCACCTCTAAAGCCGACCGTGGCGTAGCCGATCAATTAGCAACAAATGTAGTCAACAAATTGGTGGAACAAGGATTCACGATCGCTAGGGCACCTACAGTTGAAGATATTCAAGATATTGTAGAGTCAACATTAATTGATAGTGGTAATAGCGATATTGCAAAAGCATACATCGTTTACAGACACGAAAGAAGAAAATTAAGAGATCAAAAAATGAATGTCCTGAATCTAAAGGTATTAGATCCAGTATCCAAAAAATTTGACTTGAACTGTCTGAGGGTTTTAGCCTCAAGATATCTTTTCAGAAATTCAAAAAACGAGATCATCGAATCACCAACTCAAATGTTTGAGAGAGTGGCAATCCTGGTGGGAATAGGCGATATTTTGTATGATTCACAAGTATTTGACAAATCAGGAAACACTAGACAAGATATCGATGAAGCAAAGTCTTATCTTGAAAAACTGGATGCGTTTGATTATAAATTCAAAGTAGGAAACTATTTTCTCAACAAATGGCATTTTAGATCTCTGATCAATCATTACGTAGACCTAGCAAACAAAGGCCAAATGAAGGTCAGCTTCAAAGATCTTCTGACTTTGTTAGCTGCAAAGAAACTTGACAGTTATGCAGATAAAATTACTGAATACTTTGAAATGATGACCGCACAAGACTTTCTGCCAAATTCGCCAACAATGATGAACGCAGGTGGAAGATTGGGTCAGCTGTCTGCATGCTTTGTGCTTGGAATGGAGGATGGAATGGAGCAAATCATGAAATCCACTTCTGATGCAGCATTAATCTTCAAGTCTGGAGGGGGTGTTGGAATCAACTATTCTGATCTTCGTGAGGAAGGTGATATTGTAGCATCCACTTCTGGTGTTGCCTCTGGCCCGGTATCGTTCATGAATATTATCAATACCGTAACAGAAGTTGTAAAACAAGGCGGAAAAAGACGTGGCGCGAACATGGGAATTATTGAAGCATGGCATCCTGACGTTGAGAAGTTCATTACAAACAAGACTGAACCAGGAGTTTTGGAAAACTTTAACGTAAGTGTTGGTATCTGGGAAGACTTTTGGAATGCACTAGTTAACACTAAAGATGGCAACTATGTTTTACGTAGCCCACGTAACAAAAAACCCGTTAAAGAAATTAACGCACATCAACTAATTGACCTAATTGCGTTATCTGCATGGAAGAGCGCAGAACCAGGATTGATCTTCTTTGATCAAATTAACAAATACAATGTATTTGCCAAAGCTAGACAAGCACCACTAAGAGCAACAAACCCCTGTGGTGAACAAAGCCTATACCCATACGAATCATGCAATCTAGGATCTATTAACTTGGTAAATCTTGTTAAAAGACAAGCAGACGGAACTTATGAATTTGATTGGCAAAGATATGAAGAGACAATCAGAAAGGCAACAAGATTTCTGGACAATATCATTGATGTAAACACGTATCCTGTTCCGGAAATCAATGTAGCATCTAAAGAGTCCAGAAGAATTGGACTTGGAGTGATGGGCGTAGCTGATCTCTTATACAGACTAAGAATTCCATACAATTCCAAAGAAGGATATGAGCTACAATCCAAACTCTCTGAAGCCTTGACATACTATTCAACCGAAGAAAGTGTTGCCCTTGCCAAATCTCGTGGTGAGTTCCCACTTTGTTCAAAGACAGAATATCCTGAAGGAAAGATCCCGATAGCAGGATACTATGAGAAACCAAAAGAACATCATTCCTATGAATGGGATCCGCTAATTGAGAAAATCCAAAAACACGGTATTAGAAATGTCTTGACTACTACAGTGGCCCCAACTGGAACGCTCTCTATGATTGCCGACTGTTCAAACGGAATGGAACCTGCATTTGCTCTTGTATTTGAGAAGAGAGTCACTGTTGGAAGATTCTTCTACTCCAATAAGATCTTCGAAGAAGCTCTCAAAGAAAATGGTCTTTACACAGATGAAATTCTTGCAAAAATAGCAGATAATTATGGCTCATTGAAAGGAATTGAAGAAATTCCACAATGGATGCAAGACGTCTTTGTCACAGCAATGGATATCCATTGGGCTGATCATCTCATGGCTCAAGCAGTGTGGCAAGATTGGATTGGAAACGCAATTGCAAAAACAATCAACATGCCTTACGATGTAACAGCAGAAGATGTAAAATCTGCATATTTACTTGCACATGAATTAGGACTAAAAGGCATGACGGTTTATCGCGATGGCTCCAGACACAAACAAGTTCTTCATATGACTAGTGAAAACGCAAAAAAGATCTTTGATGTATCGCCAAGTGAATACATGACTACTTTTGTTCTCTCAAAAATAACAAACCCGTACATCAAATCCCAAGTAAACGCATCGCTTGCATTAAAAGTTCATGACGCAGAAATCACTACGGAGACTCAAAAGCATGAAGAGGTATCAGAAGATCGTCTATGTCCAACATGCAAAAACAATCTAGTCTTTGTAGAGGGCTGCAGTATCTGCATTGAGTGCGGATACAGTGGTTGTACATCGGGGTAACCATTTACACTTAACCCAATTACCTGGGACCTGCTTCAAGCAGGGAGGCAATATCTGCTTACCACGCAGTAGTTGCCTGTAGGTCGTTAGTTAAGCGTGATAGCATATGAAAAAAGGCAAAAGACCTGAAATCCGTCAGGTATGATGCCTCCTTGGCGGGACGTATGCTATCACGATATAATCATGAACATTTTATTTGGATACTAATTAAATGTTAAAGAGATCCGTAATGTTATACTATTAAAAAATCTGACAAACACATAACAATTTTTTATCCCATTTTATTTTCAATCGTCTATGGATAAGAAAATTCTGGGTGTGACTATAGGCATAGCAGTTATTATTGCAATTACAGCTGCAATAACAACTTTACAAAGTCCAGAAATCTTTACTCAAAAAACTAATGAAAGAATTGGTCTTGTAATTAATTCACCACATCAAACTACTACCTTACAGGATCTGGATCAAATTTATTCGCAAGCATCAAAAACTGGAATTGGAAGAAGTAATGTCTATCTCTTTTGGAACTTGATTGAACCCGTACATGGAGAGTATGATTGGAAACAATCAGACGCATTGATGAGCCTTAACAAAAAAAATAATCTCAAAGTGACACTTTACTTTTCTATAATTAATGGAGAAACGCTTGGACCATTCCCTGATTGGATTGGAAAACCATCCCTTAATGCTATAGGAGAAGACAGAATAGTCAGTGTACTTGATGCGGTATTATCACGATATGATATCGTGGATACGGTAATCCTTGCTGGTCAAACAGAATCTCAATTTAGATTCCATGAGCAGAATATTCCTGTGTATAAAGAATTATTCAATGGAGTCTATGACAAAATTAAAGAAAAACATCCTGGTATTAAAATTGGAAACGCGTTCACACTTGATCAAATTTTAAATAAAAACCTGCAAAACATCGTAACTGATTTAGCTATTGGTGATTTTGTTGCATTCTCTTATTCGCCTGTTAATAGTCTAAATGACATAGTAAAAACTCCCCAACAAGCAGTGGAAGACCTAGATCAAATATTTGACTTGGCAGGAGATAAGAAAGTTGGAATTTTTGAAATCAGTTGGAGCACATCTGATTTTATTGGAGGAAGTGATTCTGCACAAATGGAATTTTTAGAAAAATCCTTCAAATTTTACACTGAAAATGAATCTAAAATAGAATTTTTTACTTGGTATAGGCAGTATGACAAGCCTGAAGGAACGTGTGTATTTGAAGAGCAAGCAATTGGCAATGATACATTGACTGTAGGTGGATCTGGTTTTGGAAGCAGCGAGCATGTGATTGAAAGATTGAATCAGTATGTTTGCAATGCCGGATTGGTAAATAATGACGGTGTTGCAAAACCAAGCTGGAATGAATTTAAGAAACAAGTTAAAATGGCAAACTAGAATGGTCTCTGTAATTTTATCTGAATCTGCATTGGAGCTCATACCCTATGATCTAGAATCACATCCATCGATTATCTCGCATGCAAGGAAACTTGGAAAACATCCATCAGAAATCTTATTGGATAATTCGTGGCATTTTGCAGCCATGAAAGGAATCATAAACGAATTGAAAAGAGGACGACCAGATCTCGTTCATTTTTCAATTCTGGAGGCTACTACCATTCCGTTATATCTTAAAAACAAAATGAAACTTTATGTTCATACAATAGACGATAAAGTAATTTCCTTTGGCAAAAACGTCCATATCCCAAAATCGTATCATCGATTTGAAGGTGTCATTGAGAAGCTGTATCAGGAAACAAAAATCAAATCAAATGATGAATTATTGCTGGAGATCCGTGATAAAACTTTTTCAGAACTTTTAGATGAAATCAACCCATCAAAAGTAATTGGACTTTCTACGAAAGGTATCCCAAGTTCATATGAAAAAATTGCGACAGAAATTTCAGACAATGCCTGTATTGTACTAGGAGGATTTCAAAAAGGGCACTTTTCTGATTCAATTCAAAACAAAATAACTGATCTGTATTCTGTTGGAGATGAATCAATTGAAGCCCATGTTGTTGTTGCAAGGATCCTCTACGAGTACGAAAAAACCATTTTTATGTAGGAAATTAAACTTGCATTCTATTGCAGTCATAGTATAGCCTGGTTAGTATTCGGGGTTTCCAACCCTGTGACGCGGGTTCGAATCCCGCTGACTGCATTCTTTCATTATGATGAGAACCAATTTTTAGGTGTCGTTTAAGATATTATTATGAAACCTGCAATTAGAAAAATTGCACTGGAGAGAATGTATCTTCTTATTGGTAATGCAATTTCTAATGCAAGGACTAATCCAGATCTTTCTCAGCATCAAGCGTTCCTTGCTCGTAGAATAAGTACTAGACATAAAATTAGAATGCCTTTTGATCTTAGAATGGTATTTTGTAAAAAATGCAAATCATTTATCGCTCCTGGAGTTAATTCAAGAATTAGACTAGGTAGATCGTCTGTTAAATCAATAAGAATTTCTTGTAACTTCTGTGAGCATACTTACCGGAAAATCATACATCGCTGATTTTTCTATATGCATTAATGTTCTCAATTATCTTTTCCAATATTGCATAAGATGAATAATTCGTATGATAAATTCTGATTTTGGAAATATATCAAATTATCTTCTTCAGGCTGTTATGCGGTGTAGGAAAAATTACTGCATAAATATATGATCTCAATAAAACAGGTTGTAAAAATATTATTCTTGCTGATTCCGATATTTTTATGGATGTTTAGCATATATAATCTGTTTTCATGCAATCTCACGTTGCCCTGTTTCAATTTAAATGTCGACATATCGAACTCCAATCATGACTTATTCCACATTACAAATTAGACGTGCTTTTGGAATCTTTTTCATAAATATTGCGATTTTAGTCTCTGCTGGTTCAGTTGTAAGCGAAATAGCATTTCAAAATGATGTGCCTCTGTACTATTATCCTATGATATGGATACTGATTTCTAGTTTGATCTTTGGTTTACAATTTAGTAAATTCAAACTGGTTTTTTCCTCAATACGTCAAAGAATGAAAAATAGTGCCAAATGGTCATTACAAATCAAAACAATAAATGGTCTCTGCTGGGCATTACCTTTTGCATTAATTGCATTCTTTCCAGAATTCTCGCAATATCTATTACTCTTGGGAATTGGATTGGGAAATATCTCTACTTTTGTTTTTATGAATAAATTCAGTGGATTAAATAATAAAGAACAACTGTTAGTTGGAATCACATCCATTGTTTTAATTTTGCCCGCTTTTGAGATTGATTCCTCATTTTTCCTAGAAAATCAAAATATTGCAGTTTTACTGTCACGACTTTTTATTGCAGTATCGTATACCGTTGGAGGTATATATGCTCTTTATCAAAAAGATTGACACAGATGTTTTAAGAAAAATATAATCCGATCTGAGAATTTTACGCTGAAATATGTTTAGCTAACTAGGAATAGTACCTCAATGATTTATAAGACGATTATCAGTTTTTTTACTTTATGGCAAAGGTATACGATGTACCAGCGGATGTATTGATAGGAAGATTGGCAAATGTTCTAAAGAATGAAAACATTCCTGCACCTTCTTGGATTCCATTTGTTAAAACTGGGGCTCATGCAGATAAACCGCCACAAGATAGAGAATGGTGGCATACTAGATGCGCATCAATCATGAGGAAAATTTACCTTAATGGCCCAATTGGAATTAACGCGTTAAGAAATGATTATGGTGGTGGCAAACCATCTGGATATGGCGCAGCTCATCACAAAGATGCTGGAGGTGCAATCATACGTAATGCTATTCAAGGACTAGAAAAACTTGGTTATCTCGAAAAGGTTGAGAAGAAAGGCCGTATCGTATCTAAGCATGGAATGCAAAAATTAGACAGATTAGCAACAGATATTTTAAAAGAACTAATTGTTGAAAACCCACAATTGGAAATATACCGATAGATTTGAAATGAGTTTTCCAGAATCTAACGAACACCCTCAACACAATGCTAACCATGAATTTGCAGCACAAAAAGAACAAATTCTAAAGCAAATTCTCACACCTGAAGCAAGATTAAGACTAAACAATATCAAGATGGTAAAACCTGAATTATCTGAACTTGTCGAGCAATATCTGATCGGAATGGCAACTCAAGGAAAGATACCTAATCAGATCAACGATACCCAATTAAAGCAAATATTACTTTCTACCCAACAACCAAAACGTGATTTTAAGATAAATCGAATATAATCCAAAAAAAAATTTAATTATGGGAAAAATAGGGTTTAATGTATGAAAGCAGTTGTATACAATGAATATGCACCAGATGATAATTTTGCTAAAATCCTCAAAGTCCAGGATATAGATGATCCAAAACCAAAGTCCGATGAGGTGGTTTTCAAAGTAAAAGCTGCTGCTCTTAATTATAATGATATTTGGGGAATGAGAGGAGTACCTGTTGCTGTTCCGTTACCACATGTATCAGGTTCTGATGCTGCAGGTGATGTAATTGCAGTTGGTGAAGATGTTAAAAATATCAAAGTTGGTGATAGAGTAGTATCACATTCCAACATGTCTTGCAGAGTTTGCAAAGCATGTACTGATGGCAGAGAGTTTGATTGTACAAAAAGAACAATTTGGGGCTTCCAAACTGGTCCAACTTGGGGAGCTTTTCAGGAAGTAACTCATTTACCAGAAGTTAATGTCTCAGTTATTCCGGAAGGAGTATCATATGATGAAGCAGCAGCTGCATCAATGACTTTGTTAACGTCTTGGCATATGTTAGTTGGAAGAGCCAAAATTGTACCTGGACAAACTGTCTTAATTATGGGTGGTGGTTCTGGAGTAGGAAGCTTTGGAATTCAAATTGCAAAACTATACAACTGTGATGTTATTGCAACAGCAAGCCCTGACAAATTAGATAAATGCCTAGAACTTGGGGCAGATTATGCAGTTGATCATAGAAAAGAAGATTGGAGTAAAGAGGTTTTTAAAATTTCTAAGGATCTAGCCAAGAAAAAGGGTGAAGCACCAGGAATAGATGTTTCCTTTGATCATATTGGTGAAACACATTGGAACAAACAACTTCAACTCCTAAAATACGGCGCAACCCTTGTTTCATGTGGTGCAACAACTGGATACAATGCACAAACTGATCTTAGACACGTATTCTTTAAAGGAACTAATGTCTTGGGCTCAACACAAGGAACCAAAGCTGAATTAGAACAAGGACTATACTGGATGGGTCAAGGTAAAATTAAAGCCGCTATTGATTCAACATATACCTTTGAACAAGCTGCAGAGGCTCATACGAAGATGTTAACTGGAAAAGGCCTCTTTGGTAAAATCCTGCTAAAACCAGATGGCGCTTAGTCATTTTAATGACTCAGCTTTACCGTAGCCTCATTTTTGTTCCTGGAAATAACCCAAGATTTCTTGAAAAAGCAAAAAATCTGCAAGCTGATATTGTTTGTTTTGATCTGGAAGATTCTGTTCCAGATATTGAAAAAGCAAATGCCAGAAAACTAATCAAATATGCATTAAAATCACGTAAATTATACCAATCTTCAATTTTTGTCCGTACCAATTCCCCAGCATCTGGCAAAGTCCCAACTGATCTTAAAGAAATAGTTCAAAAAGGCATTGACGGAATTGTAATCCCTAAAGTAAATAACATTAAAGAGTTAAAGCAAATTGAAAAAACTTTATCTGGACTCGAAAAAACGAGAAAATTAAAAACGATTCAAATAATCCCTTCCATTGAATCTGCCGAAGGCGTAGTTAACACATTTAGTATTGCATCATTTGGAAAAAGAGTCTCTGCAGTAGTCTTTGGTGTTTTTGATCTACTTAATGATTTAGGGATTGAATATACAAAGGATTCTGAAGGTGCCAAGTATTCCAGAAGCAAAATCCCAGTTGATGCACATGCAGCTGGTGTTTCAGTAATTGACGCTATTTGGCAGGATCTTAAAGATATTGAAGGATTAGAACAAGATTGTAGAATTGGAAAATGCTTAGGATATTCAGGCAAAAGCATCATACATCCAGATCAAATTCCCACCGTTCATAGATTATTTCATCCGAACAAAAATGAAATTATGTGGGCTGAGAAAGTATGTAAGGCATATCTTGAATCTGCAAAGAAAGGAACGGGTGCTACTACGGTTGATGGAAAAATGATAGATGAAGTACATTTTAAACAGGCAAAAGCCCTTCTTGAACTTATAAAGCAATGAACTTTATGTATTGAATCTAAACCCATAGTTATCGAGTATTAATTACTATTTTTGGTACCTTTAGTATGATTATTATATTCCTATCTTCATATTGTATATTGATTAAATTGAGTAAACGTGTAACAATCATGATTGATGATGATCTTGATAAAAAACTTCGACTTCGTCAGGCAAAGCTGATTCAAACAGAACAATCTTCATACAGTTATTCTAAAGTCTTAAACGATACTCTTCGTAAATCCTTGAAATGATTTGATAATCAAAATTCCTCTCAGAATGGGTTATAATTGATGAATTTCCATTAGATTATAGTAAAAATGGTAAATCTCTTAGATCCCTCAAATGTTATTACTAGAATGTTTAATGCTGGAAAATATGATGAAATGTATAACTATTGTAAAGATCTACTAGATAAAACTCCCGATGATATGATCGCACTTCAGAATATTTCACTGTCATTAATTTATCTAAAAAAATATTCGGAGGTTATTACTTATTGTGATAAAGTTTTAGAAATGAATCATTTAGATACTTATGCGCTAAAAAATAAAATTTATGCACTTGAAAATATGAAACAATATGAACAAGTTTTAGAACTGTGTCAAAAATTACTTCTAAACAATTCTAAGGATTTATGGGCTCTAAACAGTATGGGATTGTCTCTAAACGAATTAAATCGTCATGAGGATGCTATTGAATATTATAATATTGTTCTTACAATTGATCCAAATGATATAACTGCTCTAATGAATAAAGCCATCTCCCTTAGTCATTTAAGAAATTATCAAGACGCATTAATTTATTATGATAAAGCCCAAATAATTGATCCAAGTTTAAAAGAAATACCTATTGCAAAATCGCACATATTTGAAAAATTGGATTTAAAAGATGATGCATTCTTAGCTGCTCAAGGAGTTCTTAGTAAAGATATGGAAAAAATAAAAACTGATGCTAAAAAAAACAAATGTTCTGTTTTTCATCAATTTTGTAATGAAGAATTCAAAAACCTCAATTCTAAATAATTAACATTGACACTAATCTAAATCATTTTATAGAAAAGAATTTGTAACGAATTTAATGTTTACTGGAATTGTTGCAGGTGTTGGAAATGTAGAAAAAATTTCCAAAAATACTAAAAACAGAAGTGCAATCCAAATTACTGTTAATCTTGGAAAAAATTCAAAGGGATTAAAAATTGGCCAAAGTGTTGCTCTTAACGGGGTATGTCTTACAGCAACAAAACTTTCTAAATCTAGTTGCGTTTTTGAGATGATTGAGGAAACCACAAAGAAAACAGATCTTGGAAATCTAAAAGTTGGTGGAGTTGTAAATATTGAACGAAGCTTAAAGGCTGGTGAACGACTTGAAGGCCATTTTGTTTTAGGTCATGTTGATGGCGTTGCAATTATTAAAAGGATTATAAAAAAACCTAAAGAAGTTCAAGTCTGGTTCGAAATTCCTAAAAAATTATCGAAATATGTAGTGAAAAAAGGCTCCATTGCATTAGATGGAATCAGTTTGACTGTTGTTGATATTAGAAATAATCTTGCATCAGTTTCATTAATTCCTCATACAATGGAAGTAACAAATTTTCATACTAAGAAAATAGGCGACAAACTTAATATTGAAACTGACATTCTCGGAAAGTATATTCTAAAGTAAAGCCAATTATTTACTATTTTAGTGGTAATTACCAATTTTTTAGTAAACTTTATAATTAGATCTGCATGATTTTTAACATGCCGCTTGAATCTGCATTACAATCTTTAAAACGTGGAGAATTTGTCTTGCTGTTTGATTCAGATGGACGTGAAAATGAAATTGATATGGTTGTAGCTGCAGAATTTGTTACACCTGAACATGTTGTTAGAATGCGTCAACATGCAGGCGGTTTACTATGTATTGCAATTGATAATAATTTTGCAACATCTCTTGATCTGAGATACATGCATGAAATTCTAGCTGATTCTACAATCTCAAATAAAGATATGATTATGGGATTAGCTCCTTATGGTGATCATCCAACTTTTTCACTATCTGTAAATCATTATCAGACCTATACTGGAATTACTGACAAAGATAGAGCATTAACAATTAGTGAAATGGCAAAAATCTTTAATGTTGAAAATAAAAAGAAAAAATTTACTTCCTCATTTAAGACTCCCGGCCATGTTCCATTATTGATTGCGTCTAAAGGATTATTGGCAGCACGTCAAGGACATACCGAGATGTCTGTTTATTTAGCACAAATTGCAGGCTTAACTCCTGTAACAGCAATTTGTGAAATGATGGATGCTGAAACATATACTGCTCTATCAGTTGATAAAGCAGAAAAATATGCAAAACAAAATGGCATTCCGTTAATTGATGGAAAAGAACTTTTAGAATATGCGAAGGTGAATTAATGTTGAATATCGCAATAGTAGTTTCCGAATTTAATGAAGAAATTACATCTAGGATGCTTACTGTGGCTAAAGAAAAAGCATCTTCAATGAAATTAAAGATTTTCTATACGTGTATGGTTCCAGGTGCTTATGATATGCCTATAGTTATAGATGCATTACTGAAAAAAAAAGAAATTGACGCTGTAGTTACTCTTGGCGCTATAATTAAAGGACAAACAAAACATGATGAAGTAATTTCCCATTCTATAGCTAAATATCTCACTGATTTATCATTGAAACATCAAAAACCTGTCTCTTTAGGAATCTCTGGTCCTGGAATGCAAGAAAAACATGCTTTTGCTAGAATAAGGCCTGTTGCTGAACGAGCTGTGGAGGCTGTTGTCAAGATATCAGATGAATTAAAAAGGATTCAAAGATGATCCAACTTAGTATCCTAAAAATTGCCGAATATGGTCCTTGGACGTTAACTTTAGGTAGTGATAGAGAACATGAATTACAGATGCTTCAAGCGTCACTCTATAAGGAAGTTCAAAAATTATTTTCTGAAAAAAATTGCATAGTTTTTCTAAATCGCGCAGATGAATTTTTTGTGGTTTCAAATGGTCTTGAATTAGAAGATCACATCCAAATCCAAAAAACTCTTAAAAAGTTATTTGATATTCGTCTAATCATTTCAATTGGTTATGGGGAATCTCCATTTGAAGCAAATTTGAAGGCATATGAAGGGAAAAAAAATAAAGTCGTATTAAACGCTGAACATAATATTTTTGGTTTCTTCAATAGACAGTATGACTCAAAAGTCTCCATTATGCATTTGGATGTTGATAATCTTACTTCAAAAGGACAAATTGCCTCTCCATACGAAATATCATCAATAATTTTTGAATTGTATTCTAAAATGACAAAATTTTTCTTAGAACGAGATTCATTAACATTTTTTATGGGTGGTGATAATTTTATGGTTGTGTCAAGTGACGCTGGAAAAAAGTCAGTGCAAAATTTTATTGATATGATAAAAAATAATGACAAAATTTCTTTGAATTGTGGAATAGGTACTGGTAATTCTAGCAGGGAAGCTGTGAGATTAGCTACAAAATCTCTTGACACTATACGAGAAATTCGAGATTCTGGGAAAGAAAAACCTGAAGTTTATGAGTTGTCATGTTGATAAAAAATATCAGCATATTATCAGGTTCGGAATTAGATTTTATTCCAAATACTGATGTCATCATTCAAAATAAAAAATTCAAAAGAATTCAGCCGAAAATTGGATCTGATGATAAAGATGAATCTGTTGATTGTGAAGGTCTTTTATTAATTCCTGGATTCATCAATGCTCATACTCACATTGGAGATTCAATTGGAAAAGATATCGCACTTAACAGTAGTGTTGATAAAAAAATACATCCTATATTTGGCGCTAAATCAAAAATTCTAAAAAATACTGCCAAAGAAAATTTAGCTAATTTTATGAAAAATACATGTTATTCCATGTTAAAAAAAGGAATAACCACTTTTGTTGATTTTAGAGAGGGAGGATTAGACGGTGTTATCTTACTCCAAAAAGTGTTATCTGATATGCCTATACGTTCGATCATTTTAGGTAGAATTGAGTTTTACCAGGGATCTTCAGAAATAAAAAAAAATATTCCATTCCCTCGATCAAAAACTCAGGAATTTTCTTTACTCCTCAAAAAATGTGATGGTATAGGAATCAGTGGCGCCAATGAAAACAGTACATCTGTATTGACTCATTATTCAAAAATCACAAAAATCCGAGCCATTCATTCATCTGAAACTAAACAAAGTACTGCTAAATCCATAAAAATTACTGGAAAATCTGAAACAACTAGGGCTTTACTCCTAAAACCTGATTTTCTAGTACACATGACTTATGCCACAAAAAGCGATCTTATTGCCACTGCAAAAGCGACCAGAGGAATTGTAATTTGTCCCAGAGCTAATTCATCACTATCTGAGGGAATTCCAAACATAGAATTAATGCAAAAAGCAGGGTGTACAATCGCCTTAGGTACAGATAATGTCATGATAAATTCCCCTGATATGTTTAGAGAGATGGATTTTATTTGGAAGGCAACGATGGGTATTAACAAAAAAAGAATTAACCCAAAGGAAATTCTCAAAATGGCTACTGTAAATGGTGGAAAGATTTTGAACAAAAACATAGGAATAATTCAGAGGGGAAAAATTGCTGATTGTATTTTTCTTGACAAGCATGCATTGGATTTAGAACCGATGCATAATCCATATGCATCTATCGTTCATAGAGCATCTGAATCTGCAATTAAAGCAGTAATGATTGGAGGGGAAATTGTTCATGGAAAGATCTAATCCATATGTGATCCTTAGTGCAGCAACATCCGTTGACGGCAAGATTGCCACTAGATCTGGTTTTTCTCATATGTCCTCAAAACAAGACAGTATCAGGCTTCATAAATTACGATCTAAAGTTGATGCAATTCTTGTAGGGAAGAACACTGTCCTACGTGACAATCCTTTGCTAACTGTACGTCATATAAAAGGAAAAAATCCAATTAGAGTAGTATTGGATTCTAAAGGTAGTATTTCTAAAAACTCTAACATTCTACAAACAAGTAACAAAATTCCAACAATCATAGCTGTGTCAAAAATAATTCCCGAATCTAATCTTAAAAAACTTCAACGGTTTCCTGTAGAAGTAATTATTACCGGTAAAAAATCAGTTAATATAAAATCATTATTAAGAAAACTTTCAGATAAGAAAATTGAAACTATCTTGGTTGAAGGTGGCGGAACTGTAAACTGGGAGTTTGTAAAAAATAATCTTTTTGACGAGCTTATTGTTACAATTTCACCATTTTTAATTGGAGGAAACAGTGCTGTGTCATTCATTCAAGGAAAGGGATTTGAGGAAATATCAAAATCCCCCAAACTACAACTCAAATCTACAAAAAGACTCAAAAATCATCTTGTTTTAAAATACAAAAAAGTGTAAGTTATTATACTTTCTTTAAAGTAAAACTACAAGAAATTGGCAATAAAAAAGAAAACCACGATAAAAAAGAAGGCTGCACCAAAAAAGAAGGCCACAAACTCAAAAGGTAAAAAACAAGCATTTGGTGGATATGCAATTAGTTTTGCAGGTCGCAAAGAAACTGTAGAACAGGTATTTGGAAACAAACCAATCGCACCAAGTGAAATGACCAAAAAGATTTGGGCGTTTGTTAAATCAAAAAGCCTCGCTAATCGTTAAATTCACATATTAACGATTACTCGTTAACCCATTGCTATCTTTTAATTATTTTTTAAAATGAATAAGATATAGATATTGGATTTATAGTGAGATTTTTATGTCAACTGCATCACTAAGACGCGATCATGATTTAATAGAAAAAGTAATCAAAGCAATGGAATCCACTGTAGAATTGTTAGTAGATGGCAAACAAATTCCAGAATCAATTTTAATGCCAGTGATTGATTTCACAAAAAATTTTACTGATGTTTGTCATCATAGCAAAGAAGAGAAATCTTTTTTCCCTGCATTAGAACAAGCTGGCCTGCCTAGTAATATGGGCCCTATTGCTATGATGCTAATTGAACATCAGCGTTCAAGAGAAATTGGAACTGAGATGGAAGAATCAGCCAAAAAATATCTTACATCTGGCGACTCCTCAAAATTAATTTCTGATATGCAACAATATGTTGAACATATTACAGAACACCTTTGGAAAGAAAATAATCGGTTATTTATGATGGCTGAAGCTCGATTACAATACGTTTCAGAAAAAGTAGATAAAGAATTAAGTGAAATTGAAAAATCTAAACTTGATCTTTTGGGAAAAACTAGAGAACACTATGAGCAATTAGCCGAAAATCTTACAAAAGATGTTTCTCAACAAGAGAAATAACTTTGTCTTATAGCCTATTTGGTCAAGTGTTGGGAGTTCGAAAATTTGTTAATGGTGATGTTGAAGTAGATTTTTATCATGAATATGAAGTTACTCAATACAGATATTCATCTGATTCAAGTAGATTAAGCAATTTTCCAAAGGATCTAATTGAGTCTCTGGCATTAACATTGGGTACTGATATTTGTATTGAGATTTTCTTTGGCGAGGATGGTAATCCCACCCATATTGAGTTGGAAGAATGCGGTGATGATGATTTGGATGATGAAATTGACGGTGACCTTATTACAGATAAGTCATGAATTTTTGGAATATCTCGCATTTAGGCCCTTTTCAAGATTTCATTGGTCTTAACAAACTAATCTTATCAAGCACAATCATCGCGATAATATATGCAAAAATGATCTAAAACCTAATTCTCTTAGGAAAATTATTCTACATAATGATGATGTGTCAGATTATCATAAAATCTGACTGATTTCAAGTTTACAAATTCTAACATTCCGTATCTTGATAGTTCTCTTCCAAATCCACTATGCTTTATTCCACCAAATGGGATTCTAGGATCTGAAATTACTACATTATTGACACTTACAATCCCTGACTCAATTCGCCTAGACATTTTATCCGCTTTTTCAAGATCTTTGGTCCAGATACTTGCACCTAAACCAAACTCACTCTCATTAGCCAATCTGACTGCCTCACTCTCGTTTTCAACTATTGTGATTGGGGCAACTGGACCAAATGTTTCCTCTTTTGCAATTCGCATATCTGGTTTAACATTTGTAAGAATTGTTGGTTTATAGAAGAATCCTTTTCCTTCCATTTCAGAACCACCTAAAAGAATTTCAGCACCTTTTTTCTTTGCATCTTCTACAATTCCAGAAATTGTATCTAAACCATCTTTGCTTGAAATTGGTCCAATATCTGTTTCTATAGACATAGGATCTCCTACTTTGAGTTGTGATGCTTTTTTAATGAACAATTCAATAAACTCATCCGCAACATTTTTGCCAACAAAAAATCTTTTTGATGCTACACAACTTTGTCCACAATTGATGAATCTGCCTTTGACTGCACCCTCAGCTGCTTTTTCGATAATTGCGTCATCTAATACTATGAATGGATCACTTCCACCCAATTCTAAAACGCATTTCTTCAAGTTACTTGCAGCTCTTTCTCCTACTTTAGCACCAGCAATTGTACTTCCGGTAAAAGTTACAGCATTAACATCAGAATCAATAAGATAATTTGCAGATTCTACACTTCCTATAACTGTCTGAAAAATACCGTCTGGTATCCCTGATTCTGTAAATGCTTTTTCAATTTCAATTCCTGACTGTATTGTAATTCTTGCTGGTTTCATTACAATTACATTTCCTGCCATTAAGCATGGGGCTGCAAATCGTAATGCTTGCCAATAAGGAAAATTCCAGGGCATAATAGAACCAATTACGCCTAATGGTTCAAAAGTTAAGAAACTCTTTCTTGCATCTGTATTTAATACTTCATCCGCAAGAAAGCTGTCACCATGATCAGCATAAAATTCTAAAGCCCACGCACATTTTTCAACTTCACCAATTGATTCCTTAAGTGCTTTACCCATTTCGGCAGTTGCAACTTTTGCAAGCTCTGTTTTATTTTTCTTCAAATATTCTACCAAATTGTAAACGTAACTTCTTCTTTTCTCATAATCTTTTTTCCATTCTGGAAATGCTCTTTTTGCTTTTCTAACTAAATCAACCACTTGATCTTTATCCATTGCTGAATATGTTCTGATGTTTTCACCTGTAGCCGGATTTACAGTAGTTATTTGATTCAAGTATCTTTACAATCAATTTCTCCTATTTAATCTAGTTACTTATTTTCAAATTCGTTAATAAAATTAGAATATAATTTTGGGTCTAAATAGGCGTATAACTTAGCATGATTACGCCCCAACAGTTATTGTTTAATCTGCAAGTTAATATAATTTTCAATCTGATTAAAATGTCTGTTGCATGTCTTTTTTGATCTCATCTATTTTCCTTGAATATGCTTTTCTTGATTTGTCATTCTTTTTTAGATTTAAAACATTTTGACATGATGGACACTTGAACATGCCATCAAGTGCATTTTCAAATGTCACTCTTGGGCAATCTTCATTCCCACAATGATAAAAGTCTGAAGCATTTTCATAATCTAATCTCTGTTGCAATCTCTCAGTGATCTTCTTCTTTTGGTTTTCAATAAAATGTTCAACCTCTTCTCTTCTTGTTCGCCATCTGTAGACAAACCATCCTTTTCTTTCATCTTTTACCCTAATTCCAGTAATGAGTGATTTTCCAAATAGATCATACAATACTTTCCTTACCATGTTGATTCTAAGGCCTGTTGAGCTTGCAATTTCTTCATCCGTCGCATCTTCCGCTTTTAGGAGAGATCTTGCAATTTTGAGGTATTCATCCCCTCCAATCATTGAAGCAATTCTAACAAAAGGGTCTTCGTATTTGTCTACCAACTATGTTGAGTTCTAATTTTCTACTATTAATCCCTTGTTTCTTTTACCTGTACGTTTTTACCCTTTTTTGTGGGTATGATCTTTCTTTTGGCATTTTTAAACTCCTTCTCAAATTGAACACCTTCTTGTATTCGATCTAAAAGTATTGCTAATGCACTGATTTCTGAGTGTGGCTGATTTCCAATCCCTACATTGTAATCCGCTAATTCGTAAATTTCTCTTGGAACTTTTTCGGCACCGACTACAACCAACAGCTTTTCTTCTTTTCGGAGTTTCTCTTGTATTTCATTAATACTTTCGCCATACATTGAAAGATGTATTATTTTGAACTTTTCTTCTTTTTTCTTTTTTACAATGGTTTTCCATTTATCAATAAACTCCACCACGAAATCTCCTCCCCAAGTTTTATTGATCTTCTCTAGTGTGCCTTTAATCTCTGGATTGATTTCAGTCATGAAAATTCGTTCAGCTCCAAATGCTCTTGATACTAATGCTACATGTGTTGTTACTCTGTCATCCCTTACAAGACGTTGCCCAATTCTAACAATTTCAACTATCAAATGTTTTTTAACCTCTTAAATAATTTTTATTGAATTTATGAAAATCTCGGTTATCTGTGATATCTTTAATTAAATTCTTCAACTCTTTTACATTTTCACCTGTTCTTGCAGAGACTAAAATTACTTCCTGATTCTCATCCAAGCCAAACAAATCCATTTTCCGTTTTACTTCGTCTCTTTCTAATAGATCTGATTTATTTAATGCATATACTATTTTATTTTTTTCTACTTCTAATTCGCTTAAAGTTCTCATACAACTTGTAATTTTCTTTTTTAATTCAATAATAGTGTCACTGATATCAATTACTAAAATAATTATATCTGCATATCTTAATTCTTCTAAAGTTGATCTGAATGCATCTATCATGTATGCAGGCAATTTACTGATAAATCCTACTGTGTCAGAGATTAAGAATTGTTCTTGGTTGATTGAAATTCGTCGTGTAGTTGTAGTTAAGGTTGTGAACAATTCATCACTCTGAATTTTTGCCTCTCCCGTCATTTTATTAAACAATGTGGTTTTTCCTGCTGATGTATATCCTGCCAAAGAAATTATTTTAAACCCCATTCTTTTTCTCCCTTGTCTGTGGAGCTCTCTTTGTTTTCCAGCCTTTTCTAGTTTAGATCTTATTGTCTGCATTCGATGTTTTATATCATTATAGTAAACATCCACCTCGAATTTTCCTATCCCCATAAACCCTGGTTGTTCTCCCATGTTTGAAAGACGAACTTTTTCCTTAGCTCTGACCATTTCGTATCTTAACTGAGCTAATTTTACTTGTAATTTTGATTCAGCACTAGATGCTCTATTATCAAAAATCTCAAGAATTAATCCCTCTCTATCTAAAACCTCTCTATGTAAAACTGATGCAAGGTTGTAATTTTGATGTGGTTTTAAAATTTCATCAAATATGATTACATCTGGTCTAAGTTTGTCTGATATCTCCACTAGATTTTCCAATGCACCGCCACTAATTCCATATTTTGGTTTTTTTAGATAATCTTTAGTAATTGTATGGACTACTTCATATCCTGCAGTATGACATAATCCTTTAGCCTCGTTAATAGAATCCTCTTGGTCATATGTTATTAAAATTGCAGATTTCATTTCCATTCGTCATTTTTCCTAAGTTAAAAATTTAGAGAACATCTTTATCAATCATTTTAATCGCGCACCTAATTTATCACATTGTTATGTTTTCTTCAATGTTTTCTCTATGTTCATATTTAAGACGATTTCAGCTATGTCGCTTGCATATTCTGAAATGCGTCTGATGTTTTCAGTCATTCTTCTTACTCTGTAAATCTCTTCATCGTCTTTTAATAACTTTGAAGCATCTCTAACTTTTTTTTCAAATTTTACGACCTCATCTATTTTTGCAATGGTATCTTCTGCCTGAGAATAGTTCTCTTTAAATAATGCCAGACATGAATCATCTAAAACTGATAAACAAAACTCATTCATGTCTTGCAATTTTGCTAAAATCTCTTTTTTGACAGGCTTCTTAAATTCCAAAAGATCTTTTGCAATAAATGACGCATGATCACCCGTTCTTTCTATATTTTTAACAATGAGTCTGTATCCTAAACAGTCTCTGGCATTTCTAAAACCCATTTCCTTAAGTATGTGTTCGTTTTGAATTGCTATCTTTAATTGACGAATTATGTAAAATCCAAATCTGTCTACCTCATCATCAGTATTGATTACTTCTTGGGCCAATTCTAAATTATTTTCTTTTACTGCTAAAATTGCATCATTTAACATTGATTTAGCCAAATGAATCATTCGTTTAAATGCACCATCTACTGATAGCTCCAGTAAATTAACAAGAACTTGAACGGTAATGCCACCACTTGAGTCAGAAATAATTTCAGAACCCATTAACATTCGTTTAACTGCCTCTTTTACTGTGTTTCTTTGATGCGCACTCAATCTCCCATTTTTCGGTTTTACATTAATCGTTCTGTAGCCTAAAAAATACAATGAAATTAATTTTCTTACGATTGAAGATGCTTCTTCTTCACCTTCAATTTCTATTATTGCGTCATCCTTTTTCTGGACACGTGATTCGTATTTAGGTGGATAAATTTCTAACGTTGATGAGCCTTTTCTAATCATTCTGATCTGATCTCCTTGTTTTAACCCCAGTTCTACAATCCATTGTTTTGGTAATGAAATTATATATGATGATTTCCCAGTAAACTGAATTTTTCTAGTTTCTTCTCTTTCCTCCATAATCTAAAGGGAAAAAACTATTCTATATAGTTTGATAGTTATAATATGGTTTAACATTGAACTAATATTTAGATAAGATAGCACTAAACATGTGAATCATGTTTTGAAACTTCAGCATTCCCTCGATGCATTATTTGGAAATGGTGTATCTAAATATCTGCCAAAAAATGTTGAAATTACTTTTTCACGAAAGACTGGAAGAATTAGAACTGTTTCAGATGGAAAAAAATTACTTTGTACTTTAAGAATTGATGGGGGCTTAGCAATAAGCCCTTATTTTGCCCAAATTTTACTAAAAAGTAAAATATTCAAAGAAAACTGTGTTGAAGTAAACAAAGATGCTGCTCCTTTTGTAAGTGAAGGCAAATCTGTATTTTGCAAGCATGTCATATGGTGTGGAAAAAATGTACGTATTTCTTCTGACACTCCGATATTATTTAATAATAAAGTCATCGCAGTTGGCAAAGCTGTTTTATCCTCAGAAATGATTTCTGATTTTAAAAGAGGCGTGGCAATTAAAGTCAGAGATAGTTTAAAAAGTCATGAAGGGGAAATAAACTCATGATGCGTGGAGGTAATCGCGAAATGCGAAGAATGATGGACAAAATGGGTCTTGATATGAATGAGATTTCAAACGTTCAAGAAGTTATTATTAAAACTGACAAAAAAGAGATTATTATTGCAAAACCCTCTGTTACTGAAATGAAAGCAAAAGATAATTCCATTTTTACCGTTACTGCCGATAGCTACGAAGAAAGGGAATTGGAGACTCCAATTTTCTCAGAGGAAGATATACAATTGGTAAGTCAACAGGCTGGGGTAGATGAAGAAAAGGCAAAAAGTGCTTTAGAAGAATCTAAAGGCGATCTTGCAAGGGCGATCTTGCTTCTAACCACTGGATAATCCTATTTTTTGGTAGTTTGTGCCTAAAAATGAATGATTTAAGTAATGGAATTATCAAAACTGAATACAATGAGTAGTATGGCCGAATCCAAAGTTACTGGAATCATCAAATCTTTGAATGCCTTAGAGGATGATCTTGATTCGTTAAATAGCAAAGTAGGAGACATGAAAAAACAACTGTCAGTAAAAGCACAATCCAAAATAGATGATTTACTAGAAAAAACTCGAGAAATGGCTACCAAAGAGGCTGAAGTGATTATAAATATGTCAAAAGAAAAGGCAATGACAGAGTCTGCAAAAATTGCTCAAGAAGGCGATGCAAAATTATCTGAATTAAAATCTAAAATTGACGCTAATTTTGCTGATGCAGTCAAACATGTGGTGTCAACAGTTTTAAAGGCATAAATCTAAATTATATATTTAATTTTATTGGATATAGATCCCTTACATACCATTAGTATTGGAGTTGCTACTACTAATGCCAAGTCGTACTATAAATTTTCAACTTGTTTGAGGAACCTTGATTTATCTTTTGACTCTATACTCCCTGAAGAAATTTTTACATACCATGGGCATATTGTTTTTACTACTAGAAAAGAATCTCCAATGAAATATGAAAAGGTTTTGTTATATGAAGATATTTTTGAATATCATCATACTGTGATTAGAGGGATGATGATGCAGAAGATTAATCAAAATTTTAAAGATGAAGATCTTGTTTTAGGGATAGATCCTGGTCAAAGAATTGGTTTATCGGTATTTTACTATGGGCAAGAAATTGAAAGATCATTTTACTCTTCAATAGAAAAGTTAACTTTTCACATTATTCAGATTTTAGGTGGTCTTAGAGCAAAAAGAAAAATTTTAAAAATTGGAGATGGTAATATGGAAATCTCTAAACAAATTGTAACAATGCTTAATCTGAAATTTTGTTCATCTTTTGAATTAGAATTTGTGGATGAACGGAAAACTAGTCTAAAAATCAAAAATTTCAATCAAGGAGGAAAACGAGACATGTTATCTGCAAAATATATTTCACAGCGAGCTG
>JAGQHE010000046.1 GCA_020431995.1 Candidatus Nitrosopumilus sp. | reverse complement strand
GGAAAGTATTCAGAAATTGTTGACATCTTGCAAGACTATCAGACAAGTCCAGGTCCTGTTACTGCAGATGTAGATAATGGATTCGTCCACATTGTTACTGACACACACGATTCTAACTGTATTTTGTATCAATACAGCCCATATGAGGGAAAGAGTTTCAATGACCCCGTTGACTTGGCAAAACTAGAGACTGGGCATAGATGTATTGGAATCGCAGAAGACATACCATCGCCAAAATTCCAGACGGAATCAGGTGTAAGAATTGAGAATGTACGGTGTAGCGAGGATCGTGCTATGGGGTACTTGCTTGCGCTAAAATACAACATGCAGCCTGTATGCGTTGCAGCTGCAAGCTATGACAGGATGCTAGACAGAGGCTTTGTTTCTGAGGGATCATTTGAGACAATAGCTTTCAGTGCTGCAAGAAACTATCTCCTTTCTCATCCGAAAATATCAAGCATAGTTCCTGATTCTTTGGATTTGCAAGTATACATGACCCGGCATTCTGTTCCCCCTGCGTTTATCATAAAGGGTTCCTTTGAGTCAGCATCGCCAATCTATGATGGCGATACCGATCCCAAAAATAATGCAATAGAGATCATCCTGGTACAAAACAACAAGGTTCATCTTGCCAAGATTGATGATGCTTTTTTGCTGACGGGAGCCACAGTTACAGAAGAACAAAACCCTAGACGCACGACTATCGTCTCTCCCACGTTAGGCACAATACTGAGTCCGGGAGACAGGGTAAACAACAAGGGGCTGATTCCACTGGTAATAACCGAAGTCTCAGAGGGAGGGTATCCAGAAACAACGCACTGGACATTTCAGTCAATAGGGTATCATGGAGACAACCGTGACAAGTTGTGGGGGTTTTTGCCTGACCAATACAGAATATCTGAAACGGTAGATCAGGACGGAAACGATGCTATAGACAGGGAAAGGATGCCTGAGAACTTTGGGATTCCGCTACCTCTTTTCATATTTCCATTGTTATGTAATGGAGAGGAGAGAGTAGAAGGCGAGTCGGGATGGCATTACACTTTGCCTACAAGGACGGATACGGATATGGTGTACTTTAGGTCAACAGACAAGGGATTATACCCAGATGAAAATGGGATCTATGACATCAAATTTGTCTCCATGTTCAAGCCCAAAGTGGAATTGCTTCCAAACATGGATGTAATCATAAATGAGACCGTCCTATGCCCATTTGAAAAAACAGCAAATGATGCAACACATGCATACTATACTCATTTGAGATACAAAATAGACGATAGTTGGACTGCTTCATACTATTCTCCAGATTCGGACATAACTTTAGAAGAAAATCATGCACATGCGACAATTCTTGTGAAAGTATTTGGCGACAGGTTTGATTTCTCACAACGTCAGTTCCACCTAAAGGATCCCAGAATCGACATAGAGCCTGCACAACCAGACCTAGTTCACAGAAACTCTTATGATGCAACTCTTGGATTGTTCTTTGAGACACTTGGAATGCATCTAAACCAAGAATGCCTTGTATTTCCAGATGGGAGGGACTTTTGCAGCAATGATGAATACAATTTGAAATTTTATGTAAATGATGAGAGAATAGATGATGTTTCTCAGTATGTGTTATCTGAGGATGACAGGATACTTGTCTCGTATGGCCCAGAATCTGCACAAGAGATTGATGAACAGATTGCGGAGCTGGAATCTATGGCAAAGTACAACTATCTCTCGCTTGAGAAGTTGATGAGTATGGATGTGGGTACTGTCAGAGATGGCACGTACAATGGCGATCTTGGATTCAAGACAGCTGAGAAACTGATGATGATTGAGATGGAACGGCATAATGAAAAAAACACATTAGAGAATGCCTTGAATCAAAAACAGCATCAGCACGACACACGAGTAGAGCAAGGCGAAGATCCTGCAACTCTTGAACCATTACTGGATGAAATCAGACAGCTCGAGTCTAGGCTAAACGCGATGCCTGAAGACAACGGTATGCAGTATACCACGGAAGAGATTTTCCAGAGAACCAGCAAGATTGAGGCTGAGAACGTCAAAATGTACAAGTTTGGTCCTGAAGTTTATGAAAGATACGTCACTGCAAAGAAAGCATTAGTGGATGTCCTGAAGGAATGGATTGAGTCAGGTTCTGTATCTCTACAGATAAACCCTGAAACTAAATCACTTGAAGTGGTCTTGAACAAGAATCTGAAGGATGACGCTGCAAGGATAGATCAGATAAACTCTGTGATTGAGGAGATGGTACAAGAGGACATTTCATGGAACATTATTTTCTCAGAGCAATGATCATTTCATCAAGATAAAAGAATATGAAAAACAACAAAATTTCAATTGTAATATTGTTTTTGGTTATGAGTGTCTTTCCTGCCAATTACATTCAAGATGCCCACGCATGTTCCTGCGCATATCCTACAGATTATGTTGCAGCTACTGCAGAATCAAAATATGTGTTTGTTGGAACCGTAACTGACATTGACAATTC
>JAGQHE010000045.1:354-24710 GCA_020431995.1 Candidatus Nitrosopumilus sp. | reverse complement strand
TTTACAGAACGACAAATTGAAATTATTTTAAATCAGAAAGATATTCTAGAATCTAAATTTTCCATAACAAAAGGTGCTTATTATAGACAAGTTAGACAATCTAGAGAGAAATTAATTGGATTATACTACTCAATCATACTTTTACGTGGTCTAGGCATACTTTTACCTGATGATATTGATGTGATATCTAAACTTTCAGAGCAAATTAATGTGATTAATGAGAGTGATATATTCCCTGAAAGAGAAGATGAAGTGATTAGTGTGATTGATAGGCTTGTTCGTCAGGCATGTAATATGTGATATATGTGATATTGGTTAGGATAGAAGATTAAATTATACGTGATAATAATTGTGATTGTATGTGTGAGTTTGTCAATCCAAAGTGTAAAATAATATTGTTCAATCACAATAAATCATAATTCAGGCGTAAAAGATGTGATGTTAGTAGAAATTCCAGAACCTGATGTGATTTTAGGTGTAATTTTGGCATTTTTGATTGGATTAGCGGGTTTGTACGTATATTATAAAATACGCCCACATCTAAAATTTAGAAGTGAAATCTATGATACGTCACAATCAGAGCGTTTAGAATACTATGAAAGGCAGTTAATCGATATCAAAATACGCCTAGATGCATTAGAAATACAAGGAATTGAGCAAAAAATAGAAGATCCTAATTTAGATTTGAAATTACTTCTGGAAAAATTGGCAAAGAATGAAGTTCAAGAAAATAAGAATGAACATACTATAAAGCCTAAAATCATTCCTGAAAAACCTGTTTCTATATCTGATATCCCGCCTCCAGATCACACAAATCCAATAGATTATGTGTTGCATTTAATCACAAACAAGTCTATGACATCACGTGATATACAAGTCACATTAAAACGTAGTAGAGAACATACTTCAAGATTAATGAAAAAGTTATTTGAAGATGGATATGTACAAAGAAATACTGAAACTAAACCATATACTTATTCAATTACCAAAAAAGGAATAGCAAAAATAGAACAGAGTGAATCAAATCCTGTACTTACACAATAGGGTTTTATAAATTATTTTGTAATATTTTAGGGCAGTTTTAGCAAAATAAGTCCAATTTTATATATAATTATTAATTATATAATTTAATAATTTATATAATTTAATAATTTATAATTAGAATATGTCAGTACAAGAAAATGAGGTTTTGGTAAAAATTACCTCAGCAGGCACAATTTCAATTCCTAAACAATTCAGAAAATATATGGACATTCAAAAAGGTGAATATGTTAAGGTAATTCTTGGAAAAGATCGTTTGATAATAAGAAAAGTGATTATTTCTTAATCATTTAATGTTGTTTTTGGCTAATCTTAATTATCTGATAAGTCCATTCTCGTCCTGTTCTGATTCTAGTAACCCTTCCTTTTGAAGAAAATCTAGATAAATATGTGGATATTATACTTAGTTTTACAGGCTCATTAAATTCATCCTCATATTTTTCAAGAATGTTTGTAGACGTAAATTTGCCTATTGGGAAGAATTTATCTATAATATACCAAATTTTAGAGCCAATTGAATCCATATTGGTTGTTTCTGGTATCTCTTCTTCAATATTCATCAAGTCCATCATTTCAAATATTTTAAGGACTTTTTCTCTGGTAACATTACCTTCTAGTTTGATATCATAACGTGCACCATCTGCATCTTCCATGTCTATTCTAATACGTTTTTTCGCCATCTTTGGGATCTTCAAAGCCAGATGTCAACAGTTCAATGGATCCGATCATGTTTGTTAACAAATTAGTTTGTTAACATTGACTGCATAAGTCATTCCTAGTCTGTTTTTTGTTATTAACAAAGATTCATCATGAAAACAGTCAAAATTAAGGTATTTTTATGACTGGAGTGGAAATAAAGGGGTAAAGATAAGGTTATTCACATTGTTAACACCGATCTTAACGCCTGGAGTGGAAATAAAGGGGTCAAAATGGGTTTTTTTAGGAATATCTTAACACGTTTTTAACAAAAATGTTAATTTAAAAATTAAGATAACCCCGCACACCTATATTTCCACTCTGTTTTTTTTATAAATTATTTTTTTATAAAACTAAAACTAACTAAAAATAATTAATTACAAACTAAACTACAATTATTATTCTGTTCTATACTCTCTTAATTATGATATGAATATGATGTTGGTAGGAAATGAGGGTGTGTGAGTATGTCTGATCCTGTTGACAGAATGCTTGATGCAGTAGAATCTGGAAAATCTATTATTAAAAACAGAGATATTCTTCATTTCACGTATATACCAAATACAATACTCCATAGAAATTCCGAACAAGAACAAGTTACCCAATCTTTGTTGCCAATATTAAAACAATCTAGGCCATCCAACCTTTTAGTTTATGGGAAACCAGGAACAGGTAAAACCCTAGTAGTTAAAAAAATCCTCTCAAAAATCCAAGAAAGAGTTGAAAAAACCAACTTCCCTATCAAACTAATATATTCAAACTCAAAAGACGAAACAACATTATATGGTTTGTTAGTTAGTCTAGGCAGGCAATTGAATCTAACTGAAAAGGAGTTGCCTTCAACAGGCTTAGCAACAAGTGAAGTGTTTAAGAGACTGCTCAACAAGATTGATGAAGAAAAATTTAATGCCATTATCGTAATTGATGAGATTGATTACCTTGCTCAACTAGTAGCAAAAACAGGCAAGGATATTCTATATCAGTTCACAAGAGCGAACGAACGTCTAAAACAAGGATCTTTAACGTTGGTAGGAATTTCAAATGATTTAACATTTAAAGAAAAACTTGATCCTAGGGTAATCAGCAGCCTTGGTGAAGAAGAGATTGTATTTACAAATTATAATGTTGAACAAATCAAAAAAATTCTTGAAGAAAGAATTCATGACTCATTTATAGAAAACTCAGTCGAGGAACCAGCCCTAAATCTATGTGCAGCTCTTGCAGGGGGGGAACACGGTGATGCTCGCAGAGCCATAGATCTAATTCGTGTCGCTGGTGAAATTGCGGAAAGACAACAATCTGATAAGGTCACAATTGAGCATGTAAGAGAAGCAACTCAAAAAATTGAGGAAAATAAAGAGGAAACCTCGTTAAAATCATACCCACTTCATGAAAAATTGGTTATTATTGCAATAATGAAAGCAAACGGATCGTCTACAGGAGAAATTTATTCATCATACAAAAATCTCTGTAAGGCGGTTGGACGAGATGAACTCACTCAGAGACGAGTCACACAAATGTTAAGTGAAATTGAAATGTCTGGAATTATTTCCGGACGTATCATACATCAAGGAATACATGGAAGAACTAAAAAATACAAACTTACCGTCTCATCTGAAATGATAAAAAAATCCTTCAAAAACGAACTAACTCTGCAAGATATTATTTGAGTTTGAACTATAATTTTCATGAAAAACCTGGAAAGTTTTCAGATTTACCATGATAGCTATTCCTGGATTTGGAGTCATTCCTACACTTGCCTGAAAAGGAGTCTGTCTCTGCCACGAACCTGAATTAATCAATAAAACTCCTTTGTACATATCTAACTCTGCCCTATGAACATGCCCAACATGAAAGATGTCGGGTATATCTTCAATCACTAAAAGATCCTCCATTTCAGGCGCTATTGGTGTCTGACTACCATAAATTGGACCCAAATGCCTTGCTCTAAGCAGATGTTTCATAACATTGGTTGGCTTGTCATAACTTAGTCCAGGTGTGGTTTTTACTATGTCATCAATGCTTTGTCCATGGAACATCATTACTCTTACACCGTTCAATGAGACTATGGCAGGATTTCCAACCATTATCACATTCTCTCTATCCCATAAGCCCGAATTGTATTTTTTTGGTATGGCAGGCTGTGGTAATGCCCTTCTTCCCGGATCATGGTTTCCAGGCATAATGATGATCTTTACGTTTTTTGGAATTTTATCAATCAAATCCTCCACTTTTTTTAATTGCTCTTGAATGGTTAAACAAGTCAATTCTTTATTCTGGTTTGGATAAATTCCAACACCATCAACTACATCTCCACCTATTAGGACAAAACGAATTTTTCTAGCGGTTGGATCAGGACTAGATATCCATGAAACAAACTCTGAAAACTCATCCTCCATAAAATATTTGCTTCCGATATGTAAATCCGAAAGAAATACTGCATATGCTTCAGTCTCTGATTTGTTTTTGGCCTGTTCTGGAATGTCTGGCAAGATCAAATCTTTGATTATAAATCCTGAATTTTTTGCTAAACCTACCCTTGCCATTACAAACTGATCAATTAGAAGAGTCCCTGCAGTCTTCTGCAACTCATTATCAAAAACAATCCCTTCAAATGAGCCTGAAGGGTCCTCAAGAACCAATTTTGTGATGTTTCTTTCGGTATTTCTTACTGATACAAGACCACAGACATAAACATCATCGTCACTTTTTGTGGTTTTAACCAAAGCTGCAGATTTTAACAGTCTTGATTCCGGCCTATCTGAAATAATTCGTTTAAGTTTGTTAAAACGGCTTGAAAACAGAGCATTATAACCTTTAACTCCCTCACCAGAAGTTATCTTGTTGGTCGGTTCAGATATTATTTTGACTTCATTTTGAAGTGTAAGGTCTTCTTTAATTCCAAGATAAGTCTCTAAATCATCCTGACTGATCTGGAATAATTTCTGTTTTGTTTTCTCCCTTACTATTTCTTTTATAATCCTCTCTAACTTTTTTACGTCTACGTCCTCTAATATTTTAAAAGCATTTGGATGAATTTGGAATCCTTTGTTCAATGCATAGTTTAATGCAAAGGAAAGTTCCTTTTTCATACAAAAAAATACAATTCGGTTTAATTAAATCTGCGCCTACACCAACCCTCAAATATAATATACATGAAAATGTCATTGTGAGCAGAGTAAGAATAATCACATTTTTCATCTTTCTGGGAATTTTTGTGACTGCCTATCAAATTGGCTCCATGTCCTCAGTTAGTGAAGATGAAGCCAACATCTTCATGTCTGAGTTTGAAGATCTAGTACGGGATATTGATGCCGTTGGAATCTTTGTTCACAACACAACTATTGCCTTGCCCATGTTTATCCCTGGATTTGGAGTTGCATGGGGAATTTTCTCTGCTTGGTCTACAGGATTTGCCTTTGCTTCAATAACTGTTGTTGCTCCTCATCTTGAAGACATCCCACCGCTTTCAATTCTCTTCTTGTCTCCTTTTGGATTAATGGAACTTATTGCATATTCATTTGGAATTTCTAGAAGTTTTATTTTGATAAGAGCTATTAGCAAAAAGATTAACTTGGTTCCATTTATCAAACCAACCTTGATTGAAATTGGAATTGCTGTGGGCCTTCTTTTAGCTGGAGGATATCTCGAATTTTATATGATAGAATTAGCTCAAGAACAGGGCCTTACGATGCCTGGTTTATGATTATTAGATTTTACCTACGAATTTGCCTATTCAGTCTAAAATAATTTAGTAGTAAATTATAAACCAAATTTAAGGAGAAATTAATCATGAAGACAAGTATTATTTTATTAGCGTTGCTTGTTGCTTCGTCAGGATATTTTGTAAACGAGTCATTTGCTGAAATTTCTGAGAACCAGGCATTTCTTTTAGAAGGCTCTGGTTTTGCCGTAACCGAAGACCTTATCAGAACATCTGAAATTGATCTTGGTTTGTCTTCTCAACAACAAAAAGGCAGTACAATCAGTTTTCTTACGGAAGATGGTTTTGTCACATTAGGCGATGAAGAATTTGTTATCTCTAAATTAGATGGAAAGTTTTTGCGTGAAGGCCGTTATGTCAGAATCAACGGAAACATCGAAAGTTCTAGTGGATTTGATACGTCAATTAGTTTCTTCGGAAGACTGGTTGAAGAAAGCAAAGACGCATCTGTTTATGGTTTTACAGGCAGAATTATAACTCCTGATGATACTTACAAAATTATCTACACAACAAAATTATCCACACTGACTAAAATAACTCCAGTTTCTACAGAGTCAAAAAAATCAAATGAACTAACACTTCATATTCTTAGAGGGTCGTCAACTCAAGGTGTTGGGTCTTATATTGATGCTGGTTCAGTTAGATCAGACACAGTTTCAACTCAAAGCTCTACAGATGGATTAAGATTAAGATATTTCTCACAAGACAGAATTTCAGTTCAACCAGGAACCACAATCATTATTGTAAACGATGATGTTGTTTCACATAATATTATAAGTGGCACGGAAAACTATGGAGATCGTTATAACAAATACACGGCAGATGGCAGAATATCTTCAGGAGAAATTTTGCCTGGGAAATCAATCAACGTTACATTAAACGATGCAGGATTTTATAGGTTGTATGATCCTAATTATCAATGGATGGGGATTGTAGCATATGTGTTTCCAGATTCTGATTCATTGCTGATAAAGGACAACAGTAAAAACAAAAATTAATTTTCCCACTGCCATCTGTAATTCACATATGAATCTAAACGTGCTTGATTAAATACCATTACAGACAAATCGGAAAATTCTCTTCCTTCTAAGTCTCTGACAGTTCCTACAAAATTGGTTTCGTTTTCAGTTGTTATTGCCTCAAAAACATGAACTTTCATTTTATTAGTTTCAAAACCATGCTTCCGAAGATAGATCGCTATCTCAGACGGCATAAAATGTTTGTCTGGTTGTTTTGGCCAGGGTCTTGGAACCAGAACTACGCTGAATCCATCAATCAATGCCTTTTGCAATTCTAATTTCTTATCCTCTATTGGAGTTGTAACGTGCATTGTAATTACTTTGGACTTGTCAAGAGGAACCTTTGCCCTTGAAGCTGCAACTTGAATTGAGCTAATTCCTGGTATAATTTCAACCTCGCCAAAAATCTCTATCAGTCGATCTACTACTTCTGATTCTGAAAAATTAACATCTCCTGTAAACGGAACTACTAACGTCCTGTCTCCAAGTTCAGGAAGAATTTTTTGATATGATTCCTCCTGATTATTCATGGTAATCTCATAGATCTCTTTTCCTCCAATCAGATGTTCAATGGTTTTTATGGTATACTTGTAACCAATTATTACATCGCAATTCAGCAAAACATCTTTTACAATTTCTGTTATGTATTTTGGCGAACCAGGCCCAACACCTACAGCAAAAACTTTTCCCAATTTTACTTCACAAGTTTTTGTCTGTCTTTAATATATTTCACAAAAGGCTCCCAGTCCACTTTCATGTATTTTGTAGGCTCTTTTGCAGGATATTTTACCCAATCTTGGGCTATAGAATACTGAAATTTTTCTTGTTTTCCATCTTTTTGATATTCTAATAACAATGAACTTCCCCAATCCTTTTCTTGATAACTGATACTAGAAATATCGTCAAATGATAATTCTACATTCCTGTCATCTTCTAAATCGTTCATCAACTGTTCTTCATCATACCCGTCATGACGAATTATTGTGTTTTTTGATTTGATTAAATTAATCACTTGTCTTTGAGTAATGGCCTTCCACCAACTTATCTTAGCCTCTGTTTTGTGTATGAACATTAGATGTTTATTGGTAAGTAACAGCATGCCTTCTCTTCCACCTATTGAAAAGAATTTTTTAGATTCTCTCCACACTGAAACTAAATGCGCCTGAATCTTTTCATCAGGTTCCATACTCGATGGTTTGTTGGACTTTGTTAAAAACTAATACAATTAGCTTTTATGTAAGGAATTTTGAGAAAAATTATTGAACAAAATTTTTCTAACATTAACAATATTGTTGCTCTTAGTTAGTTTTGGAAATCATACATTTGCTCAAAATGATGACAAATTAGCTGTCTTGGAAACAAATCTTGGAAACATAACAATAGAATTTTTTCCAGAAGATGCGCCTAACCACGTTGCCAATTTTATCAAATTATCCGAATCTGGATTTTATGATGGTACTATCTTTCATAGAATAATTCCCGGCTTTATGATTCAAGGCGGTGATCCTAATACAATCAACGGCGATCCAAGCACTTGGGGGATTGGCGGTCCCGATGAAAGACTACACGCTGAATTTAATACAATAAAACATAATCGTGGAATTGTTTCAATGGCAAGATCAGCTGATCCAAATAGTGGGGGATCACAATTTTTTATTGTTCAAAAAGATTCCAATTTTCTTGATGAGCAATACACTGTATTTGGTAGAATCGTAACTGAAGAAAGCTTTCAAACACTTGATAAAATTGCTGCAGTTGAAACAGGAAACAAAGATAACCCTATAGACCCTGAACAAGTCAGAATTACAAAAGTTACAATAGTCAACCGTTCTGATGTTTCAGATATTCTTGAATTGCCCGAGCCAGAACGCACACAGTTATCAACTACCCCACTTACCGGCAACCAGAAATATGAAAGTCCTGAACATGAAATTAGATTTAACGTACCTGAAGGGTGGTTATTACAGCAACCTGATAAAACACAATCAGATTCTCCTGATGTAGTTGCGGTTGGGCCAAAAACCGGAGTGATGAACCCGGTAATCTCTTTAACAATCCAAGAAACTAACAAAAGATCTTTGGATGAACTCATTACTGAAAAAATTGCAGTAATACAACCCGCTATTGATTCAGGGAACCTGCAGATCATTTTACAAGAAAAAACAACTATTAACGGATATGATGCATATACAACTGATGCAGAAGGATTATTCTCTTCTAATAACGAACAGTATAATGTTAAATTTAAAGAAATTATGATTTACAATGCTGAAAAGTTTTACACACTCGCTTATAGTAATGGTATAGACGATTTCGATTCACAATTGCCAAGATTTATTGAAACAGTCGATTCGTTTGAAATATTATCAGATAATCCTTCTAAAAATAAATCTGTTGAAGAGGGCGGTGGATGTCTAATTGCCACTGCTACATATGGTTCTGAGATGGCACACCAGGTTCAGCAATTAAGAGAGCTTAGGGATAACAAACTGCTACAAACAAGTTCAGGAACCGCATTTATGAACATGTTCAATAATTTCTACTACTCATTTAGTCCAACCATTGCGGATTATGAAAGAGAAAACCCTGTTTTCAAAGAGGCGATAAAGATCACCATAACCCCAATGTTGGCCTCTTTGTCAATCCTCAATCATGTTGATGTTGATTCTGAACAAGAAATATTGGGCTATGGAATCGCTCTGATTTTGTTAAATGTGGGAATGTATTTTGCAGCGCCTGCAATAGTCATTTTTAAAATGAGAAAATAATTTTACCAAACATCATCTACTTCGTCAAGTAGTTTGTATTCTTTCTCAGTTTTATCCTTCATTAGTTTTAGTCTTGAGATATCTCTGTCAAAGAACAAGTCTATAGCCCAATCAAGAAACACACGTATTCTTTTATCAAATGTTGTAATTTTTGAAAGGTACACGTTTCTCCAAATTAGCCAAGCCCAAAATCCTGAGATATTCATTCCCAAAAATGTGGCAATCCCAGATCTTTTTCCAATAATCGCCATTTGTCCCTTGGAATGATAAACAAATTTTTCTTTCTCCGAATTTTTGATCAAAGATGTCAGATTTTTAGCAGCAGTTTTTGCCTGAGCTTCTGCAATTTGGGCAGTTGGAGGAAATGGTCTTTGAGTTTCAGGATCTAAAAACAATGCACAATCTCCTATAGCAAAAACTCCTGGAAAGTCTGGAACCTCAAGAAAATCATTAATGATTAATTTTCCCTTATCTGTCTTGAACATTGATCTCTTTATTGTGTTGACAGGAGTAACACCTGCAGTCCAAACCAAAGTCTTTGTTCTAATGGAATCGACAACTGAATCATCAACAGAGTCTCTTGGAGTCGGATCTGCTGTTTTTGTAGTCACTTCATTTCCATCAAAACTAGTCACCGCAGTTTTTAATCTTATGTCGATTCCTCTTTCAACCATCTTGTCTTTTGCAAAATCTGCTAATTTCTGGTTAAATCCAGGCAAGATCATTCCTAATGCTTCTAATACAATTACCCTAAGATCTTTTTTCTGAATAGTTGGATAATGTTTTCGTGCATCTAAAAGAAGATCCATTAATTCACCTGCAGTTTCAATTCCTGCAAAACCACCACCCACTACAACAAAATTTAGGAAACTTTTTCGAAGAATTGGATCAGTTTCATTTTCAGCTTGCTCAAGCATATCAATAACTCTGTTTCTTAACACTACTGCATCATTGAGTGTTTTCATTGTGTATGCATTTTTTTCAACATCTGACATTCCAAAAAAGTTTGTTTCACTTCCTAATGCAACCACAAGAAAATCATAATGAATTGAGATACTTCTTCTATCCCCTGTACCCCATAATGTTACTAGTTTTCCATAGGGATCGATGTTTTTTACTCTACCTTCATAAAATTTTGTATTCTTACATATTGTCCTAATTGGTAATACTATGTGCCTGGTTTCAATCATTCCAGATGCAACCTGAGGTAGCATTGGCGTAAATAAGAGAAAGTTATCTTCGCTTACCATTAGTAGCTCTATTTCGGAATTATTCTTAAACTGTAATTCTAGCTGTTTGGCACATTCTACTCCTGCAAAACCACCACCCAAAATCACAATCTTCTTCTTTTTAGCCAATTATGCTTTTTCCATAAATCGGCTGAATATATGCTATAAGATAATCTAACCAAAACCACCATTTCTTAGGTTCTCATGATATCTGAATGTAAAATATCATATGCTCTTGATGAATCCTTTTCATTTAGAATAATAATGATGTTTTCTTGGGTGAAAAACGCATTTACCAATTCTATCCCGTTAGCATGTAAAACTTCAGCAACATATGACACTACATCAGATTTGTTCTGAGAACTAGGTATGGATATTCTAATTTTTGCAAGGCCTGTACTAAACACATCATCCCTATTTGAAAAACTACTAAAGATTTGTCTAATGTCTTCCATATCTTCAGTAAGGAATCTAAAGGAGTCAGCCATTCTAAAAAATTCATAGTTATTAGTTACCTTTGAGAATTTATCTAAAATTGTAGTTGGATCCATCTTATTTGATTCCTGTACTGAAAATTTGATATCCATAATCCCATCAGTTAACGACAACCTAGCATTTTTCAAAACTGATTCTTCCTTAATTTGCTCTTTATTTTCAAATGAATCGGAATATCGTTTAATTGCAACTACTACTGTATTGAGATTAACAGAATTTCCTATGATTCTTTCAATCTCTGGTTGAATTTTTACTGCCAGTGCTGTATAGTTAATCAAATCCATCTTCATACAATCATATATTGAACGATTTCTGGTAATGATTTCCTTAACAACTTCAGGCACAGATAGGCTTGAAATCCTCATCAAAATTATGATGATATGTCAGTTATAATAGGATTATGTAATAAATTATAATTCTATTAATAATCTTTATATATTGTAATGTACATTACATATTGTAGATAAATATGACAGCATTCTTTGATAGTGAATTTGATAGAATCTTCAAAAAAATGTCAAGCTCATTTTTTGACATAGATGACATTTTTGAGGAATTCAATGAAAATGGTCCCCAATCTGGTCCATATTATTATGGTTATACGATGACCGTTGGTCCAGATGGAAAACCCGTAGTAAAGGAATATGGAAATGTAAAACCAAGTCTCCTTCCAACTTCTGATACAAGAGAACCAATTGTAGACACAATTGTAGATAAAAAAGAAAAAGTAGTGAAATTTATAGCTGAAATGCCAGGAGTTGAAAAGTCTGATGTTAAAGTTGTTGTTGAAAACAAAAGTGTAGATCTTGCAGCAACACATAACGAAAAGAAGTATCACGTTAAAGTTCCATTAAAAAACACAGTTGATGAGAACTCAGCAAAGGCTTCTTACAAGAATGGGATTTTGGAAATTACCTTCAAATTAGTTGAAGAGGAAAAACCAAAAGGCAAAATGGTGGAGGTTGAATAACCCCCTCAAGTTTTTTGAGGTAATAATATGAGTGAAACAGTACTAAAGATAGATGAAATTCCACAACAGCATGTTGGAAGAGGCAGAGCAATTGTTGATCCTAAAATTATTGAGGATAAAAAATGGAGCACTGGACAAATTTTAGAATTAACATACAACAAGAAAACACATGTAAAACTATGGCCAGGTTCACCTGAAGAATATGGTACAGGAATTATCAAAATAGATGGAATAACAAGACAAAATATTGGAGCTGGAATAGGAGATAAAATTTCATTAAAATCTGTTGAAGCTGAAAACGCCGAACAGATTACTTTGTCTCCCACAGAAAAGATTGCAGCTGAAGGATTACAAGAATACATGATTTACAATTATCTTAATCATGTTTTTACAACTGGAGATTCAATATCTTTAAACACACAGATGGGCGGACGAGTTCAATTCATAATAACAAATACAAAACCATCTAAACCAGTTATTGTAACTGAAGAAACAATCTTCAACCTTGGTGCAATGACAAAAGCCGTTGATTCATCTGTGCCTAGAATAACTTATGATGAACTTGGTGGCTTGAAGCGTGAGGTTCTAAAGATTCGTGAGATGGTTGAGTTACCTATGAGACACCCAGAATTATTTGAGAAAATAGGCGTAGATGCTCCAAAAGGTGTTTTATTATATGGCCCACCAGGAACTGGAAAGACCTTACTTGCGAAAGCTGTGGCTGGTGAGACTAATGCTCACTTTATCTCACTTAGTGGTCCTGAAATTATGGGTAAGCACTATGGAGAAAGCGAGGAAAGAATCAGAGAAATTTTTTCACAGGCAGAAGAGAATGCACCAAGCATAATCTTTATTGATGAGATTGATTCCATTGCCCCAAAAAGAGACGAGGTATCAGGCGAACTTGAAAAGAGAATAGTTTCTCAATTACTAACACTAATGGATGGTATGAAATCCAGAGGAAAAGTTGTAGTTATTGCAGCTACTAACAGACCAGACTCTATCGATCCTGCTCTTAGAAGACCAGGTAGATTTGACAGAGAAATTGAAATTGGAATTCCTGATGAGGAAGGAAGATTAGAAATTCTCTCAATTCATACACGTGGAATGCCAATTGAAGAAAAAGTAGATCTCAAACAAATCTCTAAGATTACGCATGGATTTGTAGGAGCTGATTTGGAAGTGTTAGCTAAAGAAGCAGCAATGAGAGCTCTTCGTAGAATTCTTCCTGATATTGATCTTGACGAAGAAAAAATCTCCTCAGAAATTCTACAAAGAATCCAAATTACAGGTGAAGACTTTAGGGAAGCATTAAAGGAAGTTAGACCAAGCGCACTCCGAGAAGTCCAAGTCCAAATTCCAAATGTTAGTTGGGATGATGTAGGTGGTCTGGATGAATTAAAAGAAGAATTACGGGAGGCAATTGAATGGCCAATAAAATACAAAGATGCTTATGATTATGTTAATGTAGAAACCCCAAAAGGAATTTTACTTCATGGTCCGCCAGGAACTGGTAAAACTTTGATTGCAAAGGCACTGGCAAAAATGACAGAATCTAATTTCATTAGCATTAAAGGTCCTGAACTACTCTCAAAGTGGGTTGGCGAATCTGAAAAAGGAGTTAGAGAGATTTTCAGAAAAGCACGACAAGCTGCACCATGTATTATCTTTTTAGATGAAGTTGATGCACTTGTTCCAAGAAGAGGTAGTGGAGGTTCAGACTCACACGTCACAGAAAACGTGGTATCTCAAATTCTAACTGAAATTGATGGACTAGAAGAACTGCACAATGTTTTGATAATTGGTGCAACCAACAGATTAGATATTGTGGATGAAGCACTCCTAAGACCAGGTAGATTTGACAGAATCATTGAAGTTCCAAACCCTGACGCTAAAGGAAGAAAACATATCTTTGAGATTCACACAAAAAAGAAACCACTTGAAAGCAATCTAGATATCGAAAAACTGGTAGAAATTACAGCCGGTTTCAGTGGAGCAGAAATTGCTGCAGTAGCGAACAGAGCTGCACTTACTGCTCTGAAGAGATATGTTGAAGGCAAATCTGAAAATATCAAAGAAATAAAAATTCTTCAGAAAGATCTTATTGACGCAGTGGATAAGGTAAAGCCTCAAAAGAAAGAGGCACCTCCTATTCATTCCATAAAATAGTCTAAATACTGATGAAGATGAAGTAGAATGATGAAACTCTATCTTGATTTTGACCCTTGTCAGGAATGCAATACAATGATGGCGGAGCTGAGCAGTCCAGAAATGTTATTTGCTGACGAAAAGACTAGGGCAGACGAGTCTGCTAAATTTCTCAGGCATTTAACATATAATCACAACGAAGTAGTTCAAGCAGTTATGGAAGAGCTTCCAAAACAAAAAAGAGATCAGGAACCTGACTTCTATAAGTAACTCTATTATTTGAAATTTATAACCATATTCATATACAAAAAAATCCTAATATTTTCGTGAAATAACAAAATGAAATTTGTGTATCTTTTTGGCTTATCTGTCATGTTTTTCTTCCTTAGTTTCTTGCAAATTACTTTGGCATATGAAACAGAACCAGAACCACCAAAAATTCCTGGGCCTTCTCCAGAACCAGAACCAATAAAAATGCCAGAACCTACACCTGCACCTAACCCATTTCCAGAAGAATCCAATTCAGAAAAAATTAGAAGACTAACAGAAGAAAATGATAGACTAAAACAACAAAACTCTAACTTTCAAGATCAGATAACAAACTTGAAAAAGGAAAAATTAAGATTAGAATCTAAAATATCAGAACTTGACAAAACCATTCAAAGTCTCAAAGAAATCATGATGGAACAAATTCGGGTAATGATGGATTTAGTAAACAGATTCAAAGATGTATTATTTGAGAAAATACTTTCTCCTACGATTAAATTATAGGATTTTTTTGGGGATAATCTATTCAATTAGGCTTAATGTTTTCTTAATCAGGTCTACTCTATTTCTGATTGTAACATCACTCACTCCAGATTCCACTGAAAATTTCTTTTGACTTATTTTCTCACCGTTCATTATGCATGATATGTATAATGATGCAGCAGCTTGTGCCACAGGATGTTTTCCAGCAGTGATCTGTTTATTTTCACATCGTTTTAGTATCTCAAATGCATCACGTTTAGTTTTTTCCTTTAGATCCATATTGTTTGATATCTTTGATATAAATGAGGAAGTATCATACTGATTAAGATTCAATCCAAGCTTTCTGATTATGGTTCTCAGATCTCTAGAAAGTATTCTTCTTTCAACATTTCCAGCAGCTGCAATATCGTCTAATGTTCTTGGAATGTTGTTTTCTCTACATGCTGCATATAATGAAGCGGAAATCAACGAAGCCATTGTTCTTCCTCTAGTCAGTTTAGCATTAACCACTTTTCTATATATGTAGGCAGCACTCTCTACAACATTGTCTGGAATTCCTAACTTTGTTTTCATCCCATGAAGCAAAGTAAATGCCTTGCTTAACGTAGCAGTCTTCCTTGATTTGCTTCTTTGATCCCACGTTCGTAGTCTATTGAATTCATATTTTGTTTTATTAGATAATATATTCCCTGAAGAATCTTTGTTAGTACCAATCATAGTTGATAATCCTTTATCATACATTGTTAATGATGAAGCAGGACCCGTTCTTGATAATTTCATATAGTCTTCCTGAGAATAACCATTGTTTTCGTATGATGCATCAGCCATATTTTGCAACAAGATGAGACCGCATCCTCCACAAACAATTTCTCCTCTTTCAGAATCTGTTATTGCAGGATAAGTTTTGCAAGTATCTAACAAGCATCTCACATCATAACCATTTGAAAAATTTTCTATCACTACCATATTATATAAGTATTTTTAAAATAAAAACAGATTGTTTAAGGTAATTTTATAACCAAAACTTGACTTTACAAACTGAAAATTCCTTAAATTTTCTTGATGTAATTTAATAATCACAGTACAATAAACAATATAATAAATGTTAAAAATAAAACAATTTTTAAGATTATTTTCTAATTGATTCTAAAGAATGTCCACGATTGGTAATCATTTGAGTGACTGCTTCTATAGTATAGTCTATGCCATGTTCTTCTTCAAAATGCGTTCTTAATTTTTCAATTAGACCTACGGTTTTTTCTCCATCTAAAATGAATTCACATTCAAAACCATAGTCTTCACATCTTAGTTTCAGTGTCATTTAGTCTGAAGAAAATATTAAACCTATAAAAACCATAGACCTATCTTTCTAAATCAACAATAATTAGGCATGATTTTCATTAAATTCTTCCATATAGCACTAATAATATCAGTTAATTTCTAATTAGAAGATGAAAGGACTTGAATATATTTTTCTTGCAGTTGGTTCTGTATTGGGAGCATTTCTAAGATACAAAGTAACTGAATCTCCACTGCTTTTTAATACATTACCTCTGAATGTTTTGATTGTAAATGTTTTAGGAGCATTCATTCTTGGTGTATTTGTTATAGTGTCCGAACAATGGAATCTTGATGGAAGATACTCTCTCTTTGCAGCTGTAGGCTTTTGTGGATCTCTTACAACAATGTCTTCATTTGCTCTTGATTCAAGCAACCTCCTTGAAGGTAATCATTACGGAATCCTCGCAATTAACATTGTTGCCAATATCGGCCTGTCTATTTCAGCATTAATTGGTGGAAAGTCATTAATGATTGCAATTATTAACAATTAATTAGGAATGGTATACTCATATCAGGTTGTAAAGTTTCAAACAATCTCTTTTGTTCAAGGAACACATTGGTCCCAATCAATAGGTGAAAAAGGAATTCTTTACAAATCACTAAAAGATCCATTCTCAAAAATTATTGTACAATCTTCTAATGGCACAAAAAAATTATATCACGTACCAAAAGACAGAACAGTTATTATAATTAATAACACCGTACACTTTCTAGGCGAATTAGCATAAAACTATTTAAAAAATTGATCAACTTGATCTCTATATTTAATAGCAATTTTTCCAAATTCTGAAAAGTCATCTGCAGTAGGGTATTTCATCTTCATTGCAAACTGATTGATAAATATCGATAACGCACTACCTATTATTAGATTGTAAACACCATCAGCTATATTATTCGAATATGGAAATGCAACTCTGATAAATGGTAAATATGTCTCCGTTTGGGAAATCATTAATTTAATATGTTTTTCAACAAATTCTTCAACATCAGCTGGAATTGCCATATGTCTTCTCTTACATTGATTTCTTATAAACGGAACTTTGATTTTCAGGCATGATTGAACCATTTTCGGTTTCCAACAATAAAAATTGCTTATCTCATTAATTACCAAAAAATTATAGTTCTAATGATAACAAAAACTCTCCTAAAAATGGTTCAACAATAATAACCATCTATGGCATCTAGATTGTTTTTGATATCGGTATTGTTGAAGATGTTTTTTACATTTCTTTTGAGATTGTCTAGTTGGTTTGATGTTGACAGATCTACCTTACTATAGAATAAACCTTTGAATGAAAATATTACTGCATCTCAAATAGAATTTAGGTTTTATGACGGTGTTCCAAATATCATATCCTCCCAAAACTTAAACCTACAAAGATTCAAAACAAGGAATCTGTTTTGTTGCAATAATTTTTCATTTAATAATATGTGCTAGGTATTTTTCTTTTCCCTTTCTACTTCTAGGAAGACATCGTAACTGTCTATTGCAACAAGGGCATATGATTCCATCATAATCTACAAATATTTCACAGTAATTGCATCTTTTCTGCCCAGACGCATATCTGCCAATCTGTGTGGGTTTGAGAGCTTTGTACTTTTTGCAGTTACCTATACAATAAGTCATCAGAATCTGATAAAATTATTAAAAGATAAAATCTTTGATTGCACTGCACTCACTTTTGTAAAAAACTCTCAAATGAAATTAAATTTATACCTCCAGTTCTATTTTCAACTATTGCTCGAATTAAATAAAAAAGTATTTGGAAAAATTACAACTAAAGAAATCATTGGGGCTGTTCCTCCTGCAATTCCTGATACTAACGATATTCTGGAAAACGAGTTTACAATTTTACTTGATGATCTTAAATTACAACCAAAAGAAAATCTTGAAAAACTCTTAGAGGAGCAAAAAATTGCTGAAGCACACATTAATAGCAGACCCGGTGCCATGGCTTTGGCTCAGGACAAAATTCAACTTTTTAATGAATACAACAACAAGTATATTCAAATGATTCAAGAAAAACTCAAATCTTAAAGCTTTTTCTTTTTTGAACGCTTTTTGCTAGAATTTTGCTTTTTTCTAATGATTAACGAAATTATCGCGCCTGCAGGAATTCCTATGATAGTTCCAAGACTAACATATGGCGCAATAAAGAAATTTCCAATCCAAATTCCTCCATCTACAGTTAATTCCATGAATGTCCTAGGTCGTAAAACCACTGAAATTGTCTGTGAATCTTCTTTTTTATTCCCAACATCATCTGTATATGCTACAATAATTTCAAATGGTAATTTGTATTCCAAATTTACTTCTTTATTTGTTGTAATAATCCGTGATGTGATTTCAACAGGAGTATTTTTTTCTATTTTTGAAAATGTATGTGATGTTTCTCCTCTAAATTCAATATCTTCTGGAGTAATTATCTTTATGTTAACATCCGTGATGTCTATGTTTTTTGATAACACTTCAACTGTAATTGGGAATTCAGCATTTGCAAAAATTGACTCTGGAATTTTTGTATGAACTGTTACAGTCGGGTCTTCTTTTATCATGATTGGAATTGCAATATCGTGATAAATTGCAGGTTGAGGTGTTTTGTTATTTGCAACAAGAACCTGAGAATATTTCAAATTGATAAAATGAATACCAGAATTTGAATCATTTGGAATTAACAAATCAATATTCCCACCATATGCTCCACCTTGAGCAAGTTTACCAATAATGATATCGTCTGATATTCCTGCGGCAAGAAATTTGTCTTGACTAGAAAAAATCAATGAAATATCTTGTTTGTCTTCCCACCCATTATTTTTTATCAAAACTGAGATACTGTATTCTCTCCCGGTTATGATTTCATCTGGATACGTTATCTCAATATCCATACCGCCTTCTAAATTCTGAGTAATTGTGGCTGCATAGGAATTTGGTAATAGAAAAAACAAACAAACTAGCAATGGCATAATCCAGAAAAAATTCATGTTCTTACTATGAAGAACTCTATTATGACTATTCTGTGTGTTTTAGGCTCAATTTTTGCTTAAAATTTGAAGAAAAAAGTTGTTGATTAATAAATAACGTCAATTCAGTCACCTAGAATCAATATGGTAAGCAAAACAAAAGAGCTATGTCCAAGATGTGCTCAGGGCAAACTAGTTACTGATAACGAATCTGGTGAAATGTTCTGCTCCAAATGTGGATTTGTAATTACTGAAAAACTACAAGAGGCTGGACCTGAATGGAGATCCTTTACTCAGGATGAGGGCGGCAACAAGGCAAGAGCTGGTGCACCAACATCACTGACAATGCACGATATGGGTCTTGCAACAATTATCAATCCTGTAAACAAAGATGCATCTGGAAGACCACTTACAGCATCAATGAAAAGCACCATTGAGCGACTTCGAACTTGGGATAGCAGAAGCCAAGTTCATGAGCCGGTAGACAGAAACTTTAGACAAGCGTTCAGTGAATTAAACAGACTAAAAGACAAACTAGCTATTTCTGATGCAGTAATTGAAAAAGCAGCTTACATTTACAGAAAAGCACTTGAAAAAGGTCTTGTTAGGGGACGTTCTATTTCAGCTTTGATGGCATCTGCGCTCTATGCCGCATGTCGTGATACTGCAACTCCAAGAAATCTAAAAGATGTAGAGGCAGCAGCAAACATCAAAAGAAAAGACATTGCAAGATGTTATAGATTATTAGTCAAAGAACTTGATTTGAAGATGCCAGTCACTGATTCAATTCAATGCGTTGCAAGAATTGCATCCAGAATTGGAATTGCTGAAAAGACAAAAAGATATGCAGTAAAGGTGTTAAAACTTGCACAAGAAAATGAAGTATCAGCTGGGAAGGATCCAATGGGATTGGCAGCAGCAGCACTATACCTATCTTGTGTGAAAAATGGTGAGGACAAAACTCAACGTGATATTGCCGAAGCTGCTAATGTTACTGAGGTAACTATCAGAAATAGATACAAAGGACTCAAAGAATCACTTGATCTGTGATCTATTTTCTTTGAGAATCTTTTGTAGGCTTGACAAATCCGCCTTCTACTGATTCATTTAGAACTTCATCTGATGTCTCAGCTTGTTCTTTTGTGATTGAATCTTCTTCAGAATCTTTTGTAGGCTTGACAAATCCGCCTTCTACTGATTCTGGTGGAGGTATTTTTTTTGATTTTCCTAAACCAATCGTTGTGATGATTACCGATGATAAAATAATAAAAAATACCATTTGTGAATATGCATCTGCATTTGGCAATCCCATGGTTATTGGGTATGTAGCAAGTACTGCTGCAGCCAATCCTCTGGGAATCATAGAATTTGTTACAGCTTTATCCAACTTGGAGAATCTCTTTGTCAGTGTTATCTTACCGACAAACGCTCTTCCATAGTAAATAGCAACTGTTGCCAAAATTCCAAATACCATGTATTCTACTTGTCCAAAACTTGCCATCAATCCAACAAACACAAAGAAAAATGATCTTACCAAAAATGTTAATTGATTATGTGTAGGATCATCCATCTCAATTTTTGGTAGCTTAAATTTAAGTATTTTTGAGAGATGACTTTTGTTTCCAATCATTAAACCAAACACAAGTGCTGTTAGTGCTCCTGACTCTCCAAACGAATTTGCCAAAAAGAACAAGACAAACAAAACACCTAACGTAAGCATGTAAGCATGCTGTGCATTTCCTAGTTTTGTTGAAATATACATCCAAGGAACTCCTACACCAAATCCTAAAACTAATCCTACAACAATCGCTCTACCAATTGTCTCTTCCAAAGTTTGTAAATCAAAATGGCCTGAAAGTACAGCTTCAAATAATATGAATGCAATAATTGTAGCTAAAATATCAGTTACCGCAGATTCAAAACTTAGCATTGATTTGGCATCATCAGAAATTTTTACATTCCTAACAAGACCAAAAACAATTGCCGAACTACTTCCACCTACAATTGAACCTAATAATATACTCTCTAGCCATAACCACCCCAATGCAAAATGAGCAGCAAGTGTTATGATCACAACTGATAAAATAAAACCAAGAATAGCCAACGTTATTGAAAAGTGGACAGTTTTCACAACATGTTTGATGTCTAAATTTAACCCACCGTCAAACATTATAATTATCAACGCAAGTGCAGCAAAGTATGGTACCACTTTGATTACAGCTTCAGGTTGAATTAAGCCAAAGATGGGCCCTATTATTACTCCCAGAATCATTAAAAATGCGACATCTGGAATGCCTGTTTTTTTGAAAAAGGCTTCACCAGCCACACCCAAAAAAATTACTACGCCTGCCGCGAGCAATATTACATGAGCTGAAGCGATCGGCCCATCTTGAATAGATAACGTACCTATGAAATTTTGTAATTCAATTAGTTTATCTAAAATTGGAGTAGAATCAAAACTGGGTATTGAAATAATATCTCCAATTTGACCTTTAATCAAATTCAAAATAGATAAAACTATTGAATTCATTAGTGACTCAACCTAAATTAATCTAAATTAAAGATAATTTAGTCAATAATTACAACTTTGTAATTGATTTTAAATAACATGTGCTGAAAGACAACATTATGAGCGCAACAAATCAACTTCGTGCAGATCATGATCAAGTTCGTCGGCTAGAAAAAATAGTATCAAAGTGTGCAGATGAGCTATACAAAGGAACAAAAATTCCATTTTCAGACCTGACAAAAATCACAATAATAATTTCAGAATTTGTTGATTCCATTCACCATTCAAGAGAAGAAGACTCTTACTTTCCATGTGTTGCAAGTTATGATACATTAAAAGAAGAAATTCGAAAATTTATGATAGAGCATGAATTTGGAAGGAATATCGCTCGACAAATATCACATCATCTCAAAAGGTGGAAAAATGGAGAAGATGCACAAGAACCTGTATCGAGATATTTGAGAACATATGCTATTTTTCTAAATGATCATCTTAACAAAGAAAACAAGTTTTTTGATGATGCAGAAACAAACGTCTTATCAAAAGAAGAAGAAATTGAAATGTATGAACAATATAGATCAGTTTTTGCAATAGTAAAAAAAGTGGAAGAACTAATCGCAGAAATTGATTATCTAGAAAACCAATCTTGGGCTAGAAATTAACGTAAGCTCTTTATGGGTTACTCAGGTATTCTTATTTATGAAACCTTTCATTCTTTGGATGACCGGTCTTCCTTGTTCAGGAAAGACTACCATCGTAAAAGATTTGCAAAAGGACATTCCAAATTTGGCAATGCTTGACGGTGATGAATTGAGAGAATGGTTCTCGCCAAAAGACTTTTCAAAAGCAGGACGTGATGAGCACAACAAAAAAGTTGCTCATTTGGCTAAGCTTTTACTAAAGCATGGTGTTCCTAGCGCAGTGTCTCTTGTTTCGCCATATGTTGAGAATAGAGAAAATGCACGAGAGATTATCAACGCAGGAGATCAATTTGCAGAATGTTATGTAAAATGCTCACTTAAAAAATGTGAAGAAAGAGATGTCAAAGGCATGTATGCCAAAGCTAGAAAAGGAGAAATCAAAGGATTTACAGGAATTGATGATCCTTACGAAGCTCCAGAAAAAGCAGACCTGGTAGTTGACACTGAACATGAATCTCTTGCCAATTGTGCAAAACAAGTAAAGGACTTTCTTAAAGGAAGAAACCTACTCTAATTTTTTAAATTCTTCCACTATTTTATCGTGGATTAATCCATTTGTTACTAAAATTCCGTTTAGGTGATGCACCTCTCTGTTATTGTATGTTATGTCGTTGCCTAACATATCTGTCATTTTTCCTCCTGCTTCTGAAATTATTGAGTAAGATGCAGCCGAATCCCACTCTTTCATTTTGTTTGTGGTGGTGATATATGCTTCAGCCTCACCAGAACTAATCTTTCCAACTTTCAATGAGCTTCCCACACTTGTAAATTCTTTTATCCCTAGTTTTTTGATAAATGCTTTTTCTTTATCTGACAAATGATGTCTTGAACCGACAGTTCTGCATTTTTCAAGCTCAGTTACTCGAGTCACAGATATTTTTTCCCATTCATTATGAGAATATCTAAATGAACCGCTCCCTTTCTGTGCAACAAATATTGTATTTTCTGTAGGCCAGGCAATTACCCCGAGAATTGGTTTTTTGTTTTTGATCAATGCAATCATAACTGTAAATTCCCCTGTCTTGTCAATAAAATCAGAAGTTCCATCAAGCGGATCTACAATCCAAATCGTATCTTTTGATAATCTGCTTAGATCATCTTTATCCTCTTCAGACAAAATCATATGTTCAGTTTGTGAGAGAATCGCTTTGATTACCTCGTTACTTTTAAGATCTGCGTCTGTAATTGGAGAATCATCATTTTTTGTAGATGTTTCATAATCGCCCAGATAAATTTCCAAAATTGCATTTCCAGCTTCTTTTGCAGCCTTGATAGCAAGATCTAACTCAGGAATTTTATCAGAAATGGGTATGCCTTTCAATTAAAACTACCTAAGTTGTTAGTTCTGGTTTTAACGTCCAGACAACACCTAAAGCAATAAATGGAATCGACATGATTCCTATGATGCCCAATATGGTGTTAAATTGGGACTGTGATACCTCCGGATTATTTACTATCCATGGCAATGGTAACGTGATTATTATCCAAATAACTCCTAAAAGTATTATCAATTTAGCTTTTGATTTTCTATCACTCATCATGCTTTGTTGTACTCCACCGTTATATTAAACCCATATGAATTCATTTTATTGATTCTCCTCCATCTACTGCTAGTATCGCACCGGTAGTCCAAGACGCATCATCTGATGCAAAATATAGTACTGCTTTTCCAATATCTTGCGGCTGTCCAATTCTTCCTATTGGATGCTCGTTGTCCATAAACTCTTTATCTTTCTGAGTTTTTAAAAACGGTTTTGTCATATCCGTGTCTACTACTCCGGGACAAATGCAATTAACCCTGATCTTATCCTTTGCATACTCTAGCGCCCAACATTTTGTTAGTAAAATTAATGCGGCTTTTGAAGCAGAATATGCATCAGCATTAAATCCTTGATATGCCTTTAACCCTGCGTCAGACGAAATATTGATTATTGAACCAGATGTTTTTTGTAAATAAGGAATTGCCTCCTTAGTAAATCTAAACTGTCCTGTAAGATTTACATC
>JAGQHE010000045.1:0-314 GCA_020431995.1 Candidatus Nitrosopumilus sp. | reverse complement strand
GTAGTTGTTTTATCTTTGGAAAAATTCCAGCATTATTTACAAGAATATCTAATTTTCCAAACTTCTCAATAATCTTCTTTACAACATTTTTTACATCATTTGCATTTCTAATGTCTGATGCAATTCCAACACAATTGGAAATTTCTGATTCTGCTTTTTCTAATCTTTCTTGATTTTTTGATGTGATAATTACAGTGGCCCCATTTTCTGATAAAATTTTTGCAGTTGCAAACCCTATCCCACGACTTCCTCCAGTCACTAGTGCAATCTTTCCTGACAGCTTCAATGGTTTTTAGATGAAAATTCGTAATTTA
>JAGQHE010000002.1 GCA_020431995.1 Candidatus Nitrosopumilus sp. | reverse complement strand
TTAGAACAATTGATCCTAATTAATCTCAGGCTGATCGCTTATAGGTTGGATTTTAATTTTAAGGTATAGTATTCCACAATAACCAATTCGGATTTATTAATGGGAATTAATCCTTTGATACTCATGTCTATAACAGGTATGTGGGTGGAAAAATATAGACCAAAAAAACTTTCTGAAGTTGTAAACCAGACAGAAATTATTAACAGTTTAGAAGTTTTGATTAGAGATCCAACAGATATGCCTCATCTGATGTTTTCAGGATCTGCAGGAGTAGGAAAGACCACTGTGGCATTATGTATAGCAAAACAGATTTTAGGGGAAAATGCAAAAGACTACACTCTTGAGCTAAACGCGTCTGACGAGAGGGGGATTGGAATGGTAAGAGAGAAGGTAAAAAAGTTTTCAAGATTTGCAGGAATGGTAGATGTTCCATTTAAGATCATAATTTTAGATGAAGCGGATGAAATGACTGCAGATGCTCAGACAGCGCTTAGAAGAATAATAGAAGATACTGCAAAGATATGTAGATTCATTTTCATCGCAAATAATATTTCAAAAATCATTGATCCTATTCAGAGCAGATGTGCTACCTTCAAATTTACATCAATACCTGAAGAGGACATAATCAGCAGATTGGAAGAGATTGCAAAAAAAGAGAAAGTGAAGGCTGACAAGAAGGGTCTAAAGACAATTTACGATTATACTGAGGGTGATTTGAGGCATGCAATTAATCTATTGCAAGCAACTGCAAGTTTAGGCGGAATTACAGAAGAAAATGTAAAGTCTTCCGCAGGATTGACAAAAACTAGTGATGTTGATGGAATTTTAAAAATGGCACTTTCTGGAAAAGTTTTAGAAGCCAGAGAGAAAATGATCGAATTAATCAAAGTTTATGGAATGTCGGAATCAGATTTTCTAAAGTACATCAATGCAGCTGTATTCAAATCAAAACATACCAAATTGGCAGATATTTTAGAAATAATTGCAAAATATGATTACAGAATACTAGTCGGGGCAAATTCTGAGATCCAGCTTTCGGCAATGCTTGCAGAACTTGCAAAAATAGAAAATTAAAACGCAGAGAGAGGGATTTGAACCCCCGCGTGATTGCTCACACAGGCTCTCAAGGCCCGCGCCCTACCGAGCTAGGCGACCTCTGCAAAAATTCTTGCATAACAGTGATTAAAATTTGTTGATGTGAATCAGGAAAAAATAAAAAAAGAAAAAAATTCTTTAATCGTGTGCGTGTGGGTTTTCAGAACCAGACTTCATAAGTACAAATGTTCCTGCTGCTTTCTCGTGCCATTCTTGGTTAGATGATTCTATACGAATCGCACCTTCAGGACAGATCTCTTGACAAGCCATACAAACAGTGCAATCATGTTCTCTGATTGGCATTGATTTGTCTGTATAATCTAATCTTTCATCTTGTTCTGTTTTTCCAGTACCTTCAAAAGTTTCTCCCAAGCATTTTTCTGCAGGAATGTCTTTTTCGGTTCTGTACCATTGGAATGTTTGAACTGGACATACACTCATACATGCACCAGCTGCAACACATGAATCCCAATCTACTGCAACGGTAGTACCATGAATTCCAAGAGGAACTTGTTTTTCACCTCTAGCTTCATAGGCTGCCTTTACATCTTCATTTGAGAATGCTGCACCGTCTGTTCTACCTTTGCCCCAGATCCAGTGGAAATTCTCGCCATTTGCATGACTTGTTTTCCCTACTGGCTTTACATCATTGTGACAAAAGTCTTCTGGTATTTGTAATTCTGCCATGACAAGAATGCTTCAGAATATTATTTAAAGCTAGATATAATTAGTTGGGACTAAATGTGAAAGATATTAAAAATAAAAGAAAATAAAAATTTCCAGTTATAAGGGAATTTGAAATATTACAAAGATTTTGAGGCACTCTCGTGTTTCTCAACATTGGATTGATCTACTTTGATTGCCTGAGGAGGGCAAACGGATACGCATGCCATACACCAAATACAATCATGTTCTCGAATTGGATCGGCTTTGTCAGTTAGATCTTTGCGTTCATCTTTTACATCTTTTCCAGTTCCTTGAAAAGTCTGACCAACAACATCTTTTGCTGGTATGTCTTTTTCGGTTCTGTACCATTGAAACACTTGAACAGGACAAGCCTCAATACATGCACCATCTGCAACACATGAATCCCAGTCAACTGCAACCATCGTACCGCTTACACCAAGAGGGACTTGTTCTTCTCCTCTTGCAGCATATGCTGCTACAACATCGGCATCAGCAAAGGCCTCGGCTGGTGAGCCATCAGCGTTTATCTTTTTGCCTGGACCCCACATCACATGGAAATGTCCATCGCTTAGGTTGACTTTTCCAATGGGTTTTAGACCTTCAGGAAAATTTTCTGCTATTGGCATAATACGGATTTCTTTTGGTTATTATTTAAAGCTAGATGATGCAACAGTAAGGTAATTGCAAGGAGGGAAGCAAAACAGGGATACGATTTCCCTTACGTTCATAACGCTGAATGAACAAGATTGCTAATATGGACATTATCAAGTATGATGTGTATCGTGGCCCAAACCTTGGCGTTTACATTAGAGTGAACGACAGCATTATTTTGGTTCCAATGGGGTTTGCCAAAACAAAAGCAGATAATCTTGCAAAGTATCTTGATGTAGATATTCACTATACTTCAATTGCAAATACCAGATTAATTGGCGCATTATGTGTGATGAATAACAAGGGAATTTTATTACCAACCACTGCCTATCAAAACGAATATGATTATTTGAAAAAAGAGACTGATTTAGAAATAGGTGTTCTTGATACAAAATTCAATGCACTTGGAAATGTTATTTGTTCAAATGATAAAGGGGCAGTCGTATCTCCATGGCTATCCAAAGAATCATGTAAGACAATTTCAGACGTATTAGGAGTAGAGGTAATTCAGAAAAAAATAGCTGGATTCAATCAAACAGGAGTCATGCTTGTTGCAAATGCTTCAGGTGCAGTAATTCATCCAGAAGCTGACGAGGAAGATATGAAGGTAATAGCAAATGTTCTGGGCGTTAAAGTTGAGCAGTGTACCATTAACAACGGCATCCCATATGTTTCATCAGGAATTCTTGTAAATAACCACAATATAGTTGTAGGATCATTGACCACAGGTCCTGAAATTATGATGTTAACTAGAGCTTTTCTAAATTAAGAATTGATTTTGGATCCTCTGTAAGTTTTTCTAGAGAAATAGTTCCTTCCGTTCCATTTATCATATCTTTGAGAACAACATTTCCTTGTTCTAGCTCTTGTGGCCCAACTATAATTGAGAATCTTGCGTTACTTGCAATATCCATTTGTTTTTTCATATTACGTCCAGCCAGATCAATATCAGTTGGGATGTTGTTGAGTCTCAACAGAGACGCAATTGAATGTGCTACTTTTTGCATTTCTTCATTAATGTATAATACCGCAACCCGTTTTTGCAAGATTTCAGGTAGTATGTTTTGTTCTTGCATTGTGAGAATTATTCTCTCCACACCACCAGCAACTCCGGTGGCACCAATATCATCTCTCTTGAAGGCTTTTGTTAATGCATCATATCTTCCTCCTCCTGCCAAAGCACCAAAAGTTGAGTTTTTATCAAACACTTCAAAGACTATCCCAGAATAATAATCAAGTCCACGTACAATACCAAAATTAATTCGTACATTTGACACCCCTCTATTTTCCAGAGAATCAATTACTTGTTTTAACTCACCCCAAGATTCTAACTGTGAAGTATCAAATGATTTTTCGACTTCTTGAATTGATCCCTTGATTTGTGAAAATTCTAAAATCTTTTCTAATTTTTCTGATTCATATCCCTTCGATTGAAATTCTTTCAAGATTTCAGCCTTCGATTTTTTTGCAATCTTATCTACGGCTCGTAAGATATTAGATACTAGCTCTGGATCTTCAGAATTAAAGACTTTGTTGATGTATGACTCTACAAGGTTTCTGTGATTGATGTCAATTATGATATCTTTAAGCAAAAGAGAATCAAACAGACGAGATGTTATTTCTATGATTTCAGATTCTGATTCAAGATTAGCTTTACCATATACCTCAACATCCCACTGATGAAAATACCTGTATCTTCCCTTTTGTGGTTCATCGTATCTGAATACTCCACCAAACGATGAGAGTTTTGCTGGAAGTTTCATTGATTTTTGGGATGCCACGTATCTTGTCAATCCCATTGTAAAGTCAAATCGCAGTGCAACTTCTCGATCCCCTTTATCTTTGAAATAATAAATTTCATCTCTGATTCCAGGACCTGATTTAGTCTCCAGAGTTGAGAGTAATTCGATTGGAGATGGATCCATAAATGAAAATCCATACAAATTGGATAGTTGTTTAAAGTGGTATCGAATATGTTCAATATTTGCATTTTCTTGGCCATCAAAATCTTTCATTCCTCGTGGGAGTTCCATAACAATTACCTCTTATGGTTATGATTTAGATATTTCTGTTAACATAAGAAACATGTATTTTTGAAAATTATACATATTTTTCATATAATTCGTTAAGCATGAGATTGATTCTCTGATTTTCATGATCACCCCAAGAGTCAGATTTTATCCTAATGTGGATGTTATTTTCTTCGAGATTCTTTGTGATTTTTGGATACATCATCCCAATGAAGAACGATTTTTTGTCTAAATGCATTTGTTCTGCTTTATGTTGAAAGTAGCTAATCCATTCAGACTCCACATCTTGAAATGTTTCAATAATCACAGAGCGAATTTTTTCTTCAACTTCTTTATTCATGAAATTTTAATAAGATTACTAGAGTTAAGTATGTTGGAGAAATAATTTCTCAGACACATTCTTAGAATTTCCAAACAGCATTGGAAATTTATACACCAAACCTGCTTTGTGAAGCGATTGTTTGAAAAGATAAAGGACTATAATTCGCATTCATTAATAGAAAACATTACCCTTGCTGATGATTTGAAGATCTGCAGAATTTTAAACGGCATGTGGCAAGTCGCAGGAGGACATGGTCAAATTGATTCCGAATCAGCAATCAGAGAGATGGAAAAATATCAAATCGGCGGATACACAACGTGGGATCTTGCAGATATCTACGGTCCAGCAGAGTTACTAATAGGCAGTTTTAGAAGAAAGATAGGTAATGAGGAAACATTTCAAGCATTAACCAAATTTGTTCCAAATTCAGGCCCAATGAGTGACAGTATTGTTACTTACCACGTAGATCAATCACTGAAAAAAATGGAGGCTGATTGTATAGACTTACTACAATTTCATTGGTGGGATTATAATGATATGAATTATCTTGATGTCTTACATCATTTATCAAGATTACAAAATGAACATAAGATTAAACATCTTGGATTGACAAACTTTGATACTGAGCGAGTTAGAATAATGATAGATAATGGTTTTAAAATTGTGTCAAATCAGGTTCAGTATTCTATTTTAGATCAAAGACCGCAAAAACTGATGACGCCATTTTTTGCAAAACATGGAATAAAGATTCTAACATATGGTACATTGCTTGGTGGATTTTTCTCAGAAAAGTATCTAGGAGCGGATGAACCGAGCCGGAGGGAATTAACCACATCCAGTTTGCAAAAATACAAAAATATGATAGACGTTTGGGGCTGATGGCAATTATTCCAGGAATTACTATGTGTCTTAGACATCATTGCAAAAAAATATCAGTGTAGTATTGCAAATATTGCAACTAGATTCATTCTGGACAAACCACAGGTTGCAGGAGTAATCATTGGAACAAGACTAGGAATTACGAACCACAGAAAAGACAATACTAAAGTGTTTGAGGTAAAGTTAGATTCGGACGATATTTCATTAATAGACAAAATTACGGCAAGATCAAATGATTTGTTTAATATCATTGGAGATTGCGGTGATGAATATAGATAAAATGTGATTTAATGAAGAAATCTAGAATTGGCAAGTCATGACGACCATCATAACACTCTGATATTGAAATTACGCAGTTTTCATGATTCATCATAAAATGGTATTTAGGTTGTCTGTGAATTCCGGATACACAATATAGGAAAGAGTATTTCTTAAACAACGAGATACATGGAAAACACGGGTTCAAGGACGTTAACCTAACATGATGTGTTTTCCAACCATTCATTCTACTACGCAGAATAAAGGCTTCTCGTCATTACGTATAAGTAGAAATAATATTTAAAATTGATCTTGGTTCTTGCCTGAGGACAACTAGGAATAGGTAAAACAGCATCATTAACCATTTACAAGAAATTTACCTCCTAAGACAGGCATTTATATGCTGTAAATTCGTCGTCAGTTTGGACATTACAAGATATTGGTTAGCGGCAATGTTGGAATTATACAAGCCCATAAGATCTTTAACTTTAATTCACTTATTACAAAAATTAGTGGTAATTTACAAAAATTTTTAGAAATAAAAAATAGAAGTTAGTTAGCAGGAACCACAATTCCCCTATCTATCATCTTAAGTGCAGTATCTATTTTTAGACACATTGGGAGACCATTTGACATTTTTATTACAAGATTATATCCTTCGCGACACTCTACTTCTCCAGCATCAACGCCAGCAGTGATTTGAGTACGTGGGGAAATCCATGCTAATTGTATGTCTTTTGCCTTTTCAATGAAATCTTCTCTGAGTTGTTGTTTTTCCTCATCTGTAATATCAGATGTACGTTCGCGTAGTTCTGCCTTGAAGGCTTTCATCTCTGCCAATCTATCATGAATAGAAGCTTTTCGCTCATCGGAAATTTTGATCCTCATTTCTTTCATGTACTCATTGAATTTCATTTTGAGCTCGGATTTTTTCTTGTTTAAATCTCCATGTTTTTCAATGTATTTCATTCGGATTTCATCTTGTTTCTCATCTGAAATGTCACGTTTATCCATTATCATTGCTTTTAGGCGGTCGGATTTTTCAGACATCTTGACTTTATTTTCACGGAGTTTATCTTTTGCAACATCAGACATTCTGGTTTCTGCCATATCTGACATTTCACCAAAGTCATGTATTGTATCTATCATCTGGCCTTTCATGTGAGCAACATATTCATCTCTGTGTTCTTTAATGAAATCCACTCTATCGGTTTCATCAGTTAACGTACAGTATTGATTCATTTTCTCAACATGATCTTCAGTTTTATCATGTTTATCAACAAATATTTTCTTGTCTTCATCAGACATGGTACAATATTTGTCAAGCATGACTCTCATGTCTTTTTCAGGATTCATGTGGGATTCATCTGAGTGTTCTCTGATGTATTGACGTTCTAATTCCTCAGCAAAATGATCTTTAATTAATTCATCGATCGCGGCTTCTCTTTCATCTTCAGACATTTGACAATACTTTGTCAATCTATCAACAAAGTCTTTCAGTCTAGGATGATCTGCAAATAATTGAAGTTTGTCTTCGTCGTTCATCTCACAGAATTTTTCTAGTCTATCATCAAGATCATCAATATTGCCATCTAGTTTGTCTTCAGTTTCGTCTTCAGTTTCGTCTTCAGTTTCGTCTTCAGTTTCGTCTTCAGTTTCGTCTTCAGTTTCAGAATCATCTTCAACACCTCTTAATTCAGAAGTTATTTCTTCAGCTGCTTCATCAAGATCCTCAGAATCAGCAAGCACAGTACTGCCGGCGGTAACGCCGGTAAGCATAATCAGTGAAAATAAAATGCTTAGAAGTTGTCCACTTTTCATTATGTAGTTTTTTTGGCTTTGACATATAAAGAATAATGGATCAAATCATAGTATGATTTATTACAAATGAGACAATTTGAACAGATTTACGCCTGGCAGCACATTGTATGAATAATAGACAAGTCAGTAGTAATTTCTTTTATAGAAAAACAGACAGTTTGTTCATGAACTCACAAAACGAAAATGAATTTGTAGAACAGCTATCTAGATGGGCTGAATCAATTGGAATCAATCTAGACAGAGATCCGGAGCAGGTATAGTTTTTGGACATACATTTTGTCGCACATAAGGTTTGGAATGAAGATCATGAAATACATTGGGCAGACTAAACTACCATATGGAATAGTAACACACTATTCAAACAGTTGTGGAAACATTGAATCAATCTTTATAGAAAATGATTTAGAAAAATGTATTATTGACACCACGCAAAACCGAATAGTTGAAGCAAATTGAATCACTAAACAAAAGGATTGCATCTTGCAAAAAATGTCCAAGATTATCAGTCTATATCAGAGATGTTGCAAAAAATAAAGTCAGACGATTCAAAGAAGAAAAATATTATGGCAAACCACTATCAGGATTTGGCGACATAAACGCTAAATTGTTAATTATAGGCTTGGCACCAGCAGCTCATGGCGGAAACAGAACAGGCAGGATGTTCACAGGTGATTCATCAGGAGATTGGCTCGTAAAAGCAATGTACAAACATGGATTTGCGTCAATTCCAACTAGCCAGAACATAAACGATGGTTTGGTATTGAAAAATGCATACATTACTGCAGCAGTAAGATGTGCACCGCCTCAGAACAAACCATCAAAAGAAGAGATGCAGACCTGTTTTGAATATTTAGAGCAAGAAAGAGAAATGTTGAAAAACATTACAACCATTTTATGTCTTGGAAAAATTGCATATGATACAGCATGCAAATTATATCAAATAAAATCAGAAAAGTTTGGACACAACAAATTATTCCAATATGATAAGATCAAAATTATCACATCATATCACCCTTCAAAACAAAATACACAGACAGGTAGACTAACTTGGAGCCAATGGGCTGCAGTATTTCAAAGAGCAAAGAGAATCACATTCTAAAATATAGATAGTGCTATGAATATGTATACTCGTATAAATTTTGGTTAAAACTGTAAACAAATATTAGATTCTAACAAGGTTCAGTTTAAATTCTATTTTGTACCATATGAAGCCAACGAGGGCTATCATACCAGCCAAAATTTGAAGAATATGCTTTGAGGAGGCAGGCAGATAGAAAAGAGGAAGACAGTAGAATGATGGAAACATCAAGGTCTTCCGGCATTCCTCGTTTTTATTACAATAACATTAATTCAAAAAAACAACACAATACAATGATGTTGAATAATTTTTTTTATTTTATTGGCTATTTTCCCAGTAGCACATGCACAAGATTATCCAGAGTATGTAGTAAAGGTAGAAACCGTAGCTGAGAATCTAATATTCCGCGGGTATTGATTGGGATACTTCAGAGAATCTTGTTGCAATGGAACATAGCCCATCGAGTTGGAGAGGAACAGCTCATGATGAAGATAACATGATTATTCCGGGGACAAACTATGGATGGCCAGACATCATTGGCGATGAAACCGCAGAAGGGCTGGAAAATCCGATTCTTCATACAGTAGACGATACTTGGGCACCGTCAGGATCTGAGTTTTATCTTGCAGACAAGATTCCACAGTGGACGGGCAAATATTTTGTTACGATATTAAGGGGAAATCACTTGCATGGAATAGATTTTGATTTAGAAAACGAGGATAATTTCGCATGAGGTTATTCCAAGGTAAATTTGGGCGATTAAGAGACGTTGCTACGGAACCTAATGGATTTTTATACATTCTTACCAGCAATAAAGACGGACGTGGCTTGCCAGATGCAACCGACGATAAAATTCTTCGAATCGTTCCATTAGATAACGAAATAGATGATTTTGAGAATTGCATATCTGTTGGAAACTTAATTACTGAATCATATCCTAGACAATGTAGAACCGAAGATGGTAAATATTTTGTAGAACAGATCTTAGAGATTCCAGATTGGGTGAGAAAAAATGCAAAGTGGGGTCTCTAACACTAATTTCAGATGAGGAGTTTACGTTAGGCCTTGAGTACCTTATAAAACACAAAATCATTACAGTGTCAAACAACATGTCATTAGATGTGGATTTCGAGCAAAATTTACTATCATGGTACGGAAAAATGCGGAATCATGGAGTCAGAGATCATTATCAGACAGCGAGTTTGGAAAAAGCATTCAAGTGATGATCAGCAATAGATTTATCAAAATTTAAAACTCAAAAAAATTACTTTATCTTTAAGCAAGTTTTGAGAGTCTCATTTATCACATACGAGAAGCTAACAGTATCATTTGTTTCCTGAAGCATCTTTGATTGCTTTATTCTAAGCTTCTTTACCAAATCGTCTTCAAGCATAATTGTGACCCTTCTTGACATCTTAATTTAAGTAAATACGAAATATTATATTAAATTATCATGCTATTTGCGGTATGGTTATTCCATATGACGGAAAGATGCCTAGTTTGATGTCATACAAGTATTACATTCGCCCAACCGCACATCAGTTGTATGGAACAGAATTTCCAAAAACACAACATCGGCAGAACATACATAAAATTCTCAAAATGCTGGCTTTAAAAGGACCTTTGACCACATGGGACATGGCAAAAATCAGGTTCGCTACAGACAGTGAAAAAATTAGATCTAAAGAAAAAGAATATCGCAGATTGCTAGTTGGACGTACAGATAGGGGCAGACATTCGGACGGGATAATAGATCTCAACATAGTATTAGTTGACAGTAAATCTACAAAGAGAAATCATGGAAACGTATATCGATTATCACTTTTTGGAATCTTGTACTGTTTAGATCAAATGAATTTTAGTGAAAAGGAAGTTGACATGATGGCCAAAAATTACAAAATCATTCTTCCATTAGTTTTTGGCAAATGGGAATTTTTAAAATCAGTACTAGGCAAAGATGTTTACAATATTTCATTGCTTGGGAAAGGATTGTTGTTTGATGATTTAAACATCATTAGTATCAAAAAAGATGAATTTTATGAATTAATTTCGTTTTTTGGAATCAAAGCGAATACACTTACAGGATCCTTGAATGAGAGAAAAATCGCAGAAATAATTTCTTTATGGTTTTATGTTACATTGCTATATTTCCCAAATTTAATGACAGATAAAAAAAGTGAAAAGGGGCAAAAAATTCTTTATAAGGTTCTTAAAAAAGATCGGGATCTTCATAAATGGTTTTCAGATTTCATCAAAGAGGCAAGTGAGTTCTATAGAAAACGTTTGAAAATGTTAGACAGCATCTCAATTGTTTAAATAGATAACTGAGAGCATGAAACATGAGCAGAAAAGGAACAATTCTTGTTGCCGATGATGATTATGCAGTGTTAGATACAACGTGTACATTGTTAGAATTTTTTGGATATAATGTGATTAGATGTAAAAACGGTTTAGAAGCAGTAGTAAAATACAGAGAACATAGACCAGGATTGGTTTTTCTTGATGTAAAAATGCCAAAGTTGGATGGATACGAGACATTTTTTGAGATTGAGAAAGAATTTCCAAAAGCAAAGATCATATTCATGACTGCACATGCGGATTATTCTGAATGGAGAAAAGCAAAAGACAGAAACGCATTGGAGTTAATCGAGAAACCATATTCCGCAGAAGAATTAAAAGAGTTAGCAGACAAGTTTTGCAGCAAATAGACGTTGGCTCCTATTTTCTTGGTATGAATATGGTAAATGTTGTGGGATCTGTACTGACGGTGATTTTCCCCCCATGTTGTTCTATAATCTTTTTACAACTAGCCAATCCCAGGCCAGTTCCATGTAGTTTTGTTGTGTAAAGAGGAGTAAAAATTTGTGAGATGTCTATAACGGAATCTTTTGCTGAGTCAGTTATAGAAAATACAAAGAAGTCATGAGTCTTCTTTAAATTCATAACAACCATTCCATTTTCACCTATTGCATCTATTGAGTTTTTAATTAAATTTGAGATTACAGTTTGGAGCTTTATTTTATCTGCGTTAATTTTGTAATCATTTAAGGGTAATTTGATTATTACCTGATTCGGGATCATGATTTCATCAAGCGATGCTTGAATGATTTCAGAAAAAATAAATTCTTCTTTCTTTAGTTCCATAATTCTCGTATAAGATAAAATATCATTCGTTAGATATGTTATTTGATCAACAGATCGGCGGATTTTCTCATATTGTTTCTCTTTAAGATCACCATTGTGATTTTCTTCCATTTTTAGAATGGCAACAGATCCTTTGATCACTGTTAAAGAATTTCTTATGTCATGTGCAAGTGTCGCTCCAAGTTTTCCTATAGTTGCAAATTGTTCTAATTTGATTTTTTCATTTGCGTCTTTGTTTAGAATTAGAAATATTAGATATATCATCAAAAGATGCACAAGTGTGTTAGTAAAAAGTAAAATAATTTGTAATTTGATTAACATCGAATGTAATTTTTCAAGATGTGATGTAATTTTAAAAACAAGGTCATCTGAACTTTGAATTAGACTACTTGAAGATTCATCAAGCAACAGTAAAAGATTTGATCTGTTTTCAGGATTCATGTCAGGAATACTTGAGATGTTTTTCTCAAAAAGCACGTACTGATTATACACTCTTTTCCAATCTTCATGTAATTCAACAGGTAGTGACTTTACAGAGGTATTTTTTATCATACCTCCGTCTTTTATTAAAAAGAGATTATCTTTAAGTTTTTCAAGTAATAATGGCTTTTCAAAAGATCCTTTAATAATTGAATCTTGTACAGATAGACGAATTTCACTGGTTAAGAACCGATTTAAACCTGCACTGTTAATTGATTGCCCAAGTTCAATCCATTCAGATTCAAGATATGCGGTAAACAGAAAACTACTTGCGATTAGAAAAAGTTCTAGTGATACAATTAATGTAATTTGCTGTTTTGGGCTCAACGATAATTTGAATTAATCGGGTCTTTTATTTTTACCAAAATCTAGTTTCGAGGTATCTGGATACGCGGAATTGATGGGATATGAATGAATACAAATTCTCTTTTCTTTCTTAGTCGAAACATGGATTGACTATATGCAGTTTCGATATAAACTTCGAGTAGAAATTATCTGTGTTCAGTTTCAAATTTTACCAGGTTTATGAATAATAAACACGTAGAAATTATCAGCATGCCCTAAATACTAACTTGTTAAAACCAATGCAGTTGGAGCTGTCACCAAGCAACTAACCGTTGTTGGTCTTAAGTTCCAATATTTTTCAAAATTAGCAATATCATGCAGTTTCCAATCAGGTCTGATTATAACTAGTTGAAACAAAGGATCTAGTTTTTATTTTAGTTCTACGTATAGTATTATGGAAAGCTGACACAATATCCGATTGTCCAAATGCTGGTGATTGTTTACCGGTTTGAGCATATCTGCAGGACTGTGTAAAGGTTAAACCGCGTTAGTCAGCTTTCAAAATTTTAAAGTAAAGAAACATACAAAATACTACGAGTATCAAAATAGATCGTACGGGATGGAGTTATCAAGGATGGTCAGGAACATTTTATCTAAAAAATTCTGAATGGCTCAAGTACTATTCACAAATTTTTGATATTATGGAAATCAACTCTACATTTTACAGAATTCCCACCCTTAGGCTGCAAATCTTACCCTGTAAATTATACAAACCAAAAGATGCAAGATTTTGAATGTTATTTTTAATGTTCAAGGCAACTGCGGAATTATACTGGTACCAAACCCTATTGCCTCACCAAAATAATATCCAGACAGAATGGTTCCAGCAGACCAAACGCAAGAACCTGCAAACGTATAAAATACAAATTTTGGGATTCTCATTTTAAGGAGCCCAGCTGGAACTGAGATCATTTCTCTAATCACAGGAACCATTCTTCCTAAAAATACTGCTTTGTCGCCATACCTGGCAAACCAGATCTCAACGCTTTGTATTTTTTTTTCAGACACTTTGACATATTGCAAATAACGAAGTAGTACTATCCGTCCAAGTTTTAATGCGATAAGATAGATCATGGAAGTTCCAATGGTGGCACCAGTTGCTCCAAGAACAATCATCGGGATTAGCCCTATCAAAGGAATTCCTTGCTGGTATGCTAGAAATCCAGCTGTTGGAAATACTGCCAAAGTTGGAATTGGAGGAACAATAGTCTCAATCAAAGCTGCTAAAAATATTCCTTCGTAGAGATGTTCGCCTAAAAATTGTGAAATCCACATCAGAAGAGAATCAAATGGCCCCATTTGATTCTGACAACAAGATCTTCCTAAATTACTTTACGAGTAAAACTTGGACACAGTAACAATCGAGACACCAGAGTCAGGGTTTAAGAAAAACCTTCAACGCATCTGGTTTTTTTGCATATTCTATTGCTTTAGAAAATTCCTCCAAAGGAAATGTAGAATCAATCATGGAATCAACAGAAACAATTCCAGTAGATAGGGCATCAATTGCAGGCTTAAACAATCCACAACGAGATCCAACTAAAGTGATTTCATTAACTATAACTTGAGTTAGGTCCAGATTCTCTCTAGATGCGATAGTTGATTTTAAGACTACAGTTCCACGAGGCTTTGCCAATTTGATAGCATCTAAAAACCCAGAATTGTTTCCAGTTGCTTCTATGACTAAATCAAAAGATTGTTTGTTAGAGGGCTCTATTCCAATTTTTATTTTTATTCCATCACTTGTCAAATTTTGTAGTTTGTTTTTGTGTCTACCAAAACACGTAATGTCAGGACAAGATAATTTTAAAACTTGAACAATCAACTGGGCAAGCTTTCCATCGCCAACCACTGCAACACTCCAATGAGACTTCAAATTTATTTGTTCTTTAATCTCAAAAGCAGCGGCCAGTGGTTCAACAAAAACAGCTTGTTCGTCGGTAATCGAATCAGGAATCACATGAAGGTTTTTTTCAGGTAGCGAAAGAAATTCAGCAAATGCCCCATCTCGTTTCAGAATACCAAGTACAGTCCTGTTGGGACAATGTCGCGAAATTCCCTTCTCACAGAAATTGCATTTATCACATCCAGCATTAATCTCGCCCACTACTCTTTTTCCAATTAGTACGGGATTGCGAGATTTTTCAACAATTCCTACAAACTCGTGACCCAATATTCCATGATATTTCATATAGCCCTGTAGAATTTCTAAATCGGTTCCACAGATTCCTGCCAATTTTACTCTAACTAATGCTTCGTCAGACTTTGGTTCAAGATAATTTTTATCGAAGATTGTTTTTGCCCCATTAAAGTAAACAGCTTTCATGACTAGTATTCAGCAGCATCTAATTTTAAAATAATGAAATTTACAAGTGGAACTTTTTTAAACAATCATGCTTGCATGATGGAGTGAGATTGAAAGAAATGTGTGGCATGATTGAAACAGAGTAGAACACCACCTAAATTAATAATCAGAAAAACTGTAAAAGATACAATTGAGTTATAAGTTCTTAGATCATGCAACTGATGCAATAATTGAGATTACTGCAAAAAACCTTAAAGAGGCATTTTCAGTGGCAGCTAATGCAGAAATCAATCTGACACTTGATCAAGATAAAGTAGAAGAAAGAGATCAGAAGGAATTTTCTGCTCAGGGAAAGGATTTGCACTATCTTCTTTTTAGCTGGCTTGAAGAAATTCCGTTTCTTCTGATTACCGAAGGTTTCGCAATAAAGAGAATAGAGTTCGATATTGAGAAAAATGAAGATTACAAGATTCGCGCAAAAGCATATGGTGAACCACTAGATTTCAAGAAACACAATTTCAAAGTAGAAATCAAGGCTCCAACGTTTCACGGCATGGAAATCAAAGAAAATGGTCAAGTATACATGCGATTTTTGCTTGATTTGTGAGTTTAGTGAATAATTCTTTGCAAAATGCAAGAAGAAATTATACGCGTTTTTTAAAAACAAAGTCTGAAAAATATCAGTGTGCGTAAAGAATTAACAGGATTGGCAATTTTTTCATTATTTGCATTGATGGTTGTGCCAGCATATGCAGATGTAACGTCAATGAAGTTAGAAAAAAAATTCTACATTAATGAGGAGAACTTTAGATTTGTTGGAACCCAAGATGGTGAAAGTGTTGTTTATGTCATAATCCGTGATGCAGGTGGAAATTATAAGGGAATGCTATCTGATCCCACACGTGATTCAGATTTTTCAGTAATTCCAAGACCTGTTTCAAATTTCTTTGACAATAAGGGAATCTATAACGCAACAGGATTTGTCGATCAACAAAAAGAAGATGAAGGGTTCACAATAAAGATCGAGTATGATGGGGATAAGATATTTGAAGTTCCTGACTACGTATTGCAACTCAATACGATTGCAGATAGAACAGTAGAAGTTGGAAAAACGGTTACATTCACAGCAAGTCTTATCGACGATTCAGTTAAAGATGCAGTGTTTAGTTTGCATAATCCACCAGCAGGTGCTATCATTGATCCAAGTACTGGGAAATTTGTTTGGACTCCATCAAAATCACAAGGAAATATTCAGGACGTACTCTACAATTTTGATGTTATTGTAAACAATGGAAGTCAAGAAGATAAGGAAAATGTTACAATTACTGTAAAGAAAGCATATGAAGAACCAGTCAAAGAACCTGAACCAGTCAAAGAACCTGAACCCACACCAGCAGTGACAGAGCCAAAAGGAATAGCACCGTTCGTAGACCAGACAAAAGATCCGCAAAGCTATGTAGACAGATACAACAACGAGCCGAATTACAAGAAATGGTTTGATGACAACTTTCC
>JAGQHE010000044.1 GCA_020431995.1 Candidatus Nitrosopumilus sp. | reverse complement strand
TGGGTTCAAATCCCACTTCCCGCATAGTCAGACACTTTTCAAGTTCGCCTTGATGTTTTTTAAGAGGATACTGTTTATAGTCTCACCAGAAGCTTTACCTCTTAACTCTCTCATGACAACTCCCATTAATGGTCCGATTGCTCTTTCTTTTTGATTTTTGATGATTTCCTGATTCTTTTCTACTATATTTTTAATAATTCTCTCTAGTTCGTCCTCATCTATAATTGCAATTGAAGCATTTTTGAGTGCATCATCAATTGTTTTTGATTTTCCAGACATGATGTTTTCAAATATCATCTCAATTGATTCTTTGGCTATTTTTTTACCCTCTAATAATTCAAATGATCTAACAATATCCTCGTTTTTTAATAAATTAGAATCCAATCCATTTCTTTCCAAACTAGTAACTGATGAGCATAGAATCGATGCGACAAATGTGGGACTGATTGTAGTTTTTTCAACTATGTTTTCAAATAATTCATTGTATTTTGAATCAAAGACCTGTTCTGCTAACTGCGGATTAATTTTGTACTTTGCTTGTAATTCCTTTATCGATTCGTCCCAAGATTTTGGTATGTTTTCCTGTACTTCATCTAATTCTTTTTTTGTAATTATGATTGGTGGTATATCTGTTTCAGGATACATTCTTGCTGCACCTGGTCTGGGTCTTAGAAACTTTGTTTCACCTGATTGAGTAGCTAATCGTGTGTCAATTGGTATGCCTTTATTTTTGATATATTCTATTCGTAGAATAATTTGGTTTATCACAGCATGTATTTTTTCTTCTGGTGCGGCTAAAATCAAAAATGCATCATTATCGTTAATTTTCAAGTTTTCTTTTAAATTGCTTATATCTGAATTTTCTATGCCATAATTTGGTAATTCATCTGAATGAAAAACCCCACCAATTCCGAAAAACCGTACCAATTCTGCTACTTCTTTTCCCAATCGTATGCCATCATATGGTGAATATCCAAATACACCTATCAAATTTCTAAAATGTACGACAAAAATTTTTTGATTTTGTTTTATGGCATTTTGAATGATCTTTGATTTGCAGTTTGAAAACAACTCTGTAATGTCATTTTTATCAATCTCATCATTGTATTTCCACTTTTTCTCTTTTAATTTTTTTGAGATTAATAGTAACCCATGTTGTCTTTTTGCCTCATACTCTACTATTTTTTCTAATTGTTCTAATTGCTGTACTCCTTTCACTTCAATCACTACGCCACCTTCTCTAATTGAAACATTGACGTCTTGTCGAATGGAGCCTAGACCTCTTCTTACTTTTTTTGTGGTCCTCAAAATTCTGCCTAGTGATAAAGCTATTTTTTTGATTTGATCTAATTCTGCTTCGAATGGCTCTGTTGCAATTTCAACTAATGGGATTCCTAGACGTTCCAATCCGTATTTTCTTACAGATCCCTCCTCTCCTAAGACTTTTGCAGCATCTTCTTCGAGACAAATTGATTGAATCCCAATCCTTGATTCCCCAGCTTTATAGAATCCGCCTTGTGAAATTAACATTGTTCGTTGAAATCCAGTTGTGTTAGAACCATCAATTACTGTTTTTCTCATGGGATAAATTTCATCGAAAATGTTTGCTTTTAGTATGGATGAAATAATTAATGCAATCTTTTTTGCATCGTTATCTAATTCATGCGGTGGTTCTTCATCTTGCTCTACTAGGCAACTACTCTGTGGATTTGCATAATACATTATGGTTTTTGATTTTGTACTCTCAAATAATGCAGCAGGATCAAATTCCCCTAACTCACTTTTAGATGCCCGTAATTTTCTCTGAAACTTTATTGTGTATTCATCTGATTCTATAGGTGTACAGTTACAAAATAATTTTTTATTTGTTGCAAGCTGTTGATGAATCTCTAACCCAACCTTTACCCCTAAATCTCTAATCGAAAATTTTTCCATTCCTAACTATGTTGAAAACTCAGACGCTATTTTATTAAGCATAATTTCTTTAATCTCGTCATGATTTTCACCATTTCCAGATGCCCACATTGCCTTAACCAAAGCTACTTCTGGAATCATGTCTTCTAATGGGACTATTCCCAAACTTAGTAAATCTCTACCACTCTCATAAACTGTCATTCTAACCCTCCCGTCTATACATTGTGATGTCATTCCCATAAAAATACCTCTCTCATTTGCAATTTTTATCACCGGATACATATTTTTCCCCACATGTCCCAACCCTGTACCTTCAAAAATTATTGCTTTGTATCCTGCATCTATTATTGTCTTTAGCATATTAGGATCATATCCTGGATGATATTTTACTAGGGCAACTTTTTGATTTAGTTTTATTTTTTGTTTGTAATTTTTAGTTATAAAAAAATCACCTTTCATATTTCTATGAATTTCATTATTATAGATAATGAATGCTGGATTGTCACCAACCGTTTGGAAAGCTCCTCTTTTACTTGTATGATTTTTCCTTACTCTTGTTCCAATATGACATGCAATGGCTTCATCATTCTCATCTTGGTGCATTACTATGTAGATTCCATTTGTGTTACATTCAACAAGGAATTTTACTGCCCCCATCAAATTTAAAGCAGCGTCTGACGAAGCACGATCTGATGATCTTTGCGATCCAACTAATGCAATAGGTAATGGAAAGCCTGCAAGTGCAAAAGATAGAAATGATGATGTATAATGCATTGTATCTGTTCCATGAGCAATAATTATTCCTGAATAATCTGATTTGAAATACTTACTAATGTTTTCAGCGATCTTTAACCAATGTTCTGGCATTATGTTTTCAGAATATTCTGAAAACAACACCTTTGCATCAATATCTGCAATTTTTGCAAGCTCTGGAACTGACGAATTTAATTCGTTTGCAGTTAATACGGGCGTGACTGCTCCTGTTCTATAATCAATTTTGCTTGCAATTGTTCCTCCTGTGGATAATAATAAAATTTTTGGCAACCCTTCTATAGATTTCACCTCTTCAATTTTTCTCATTATTCTATCTGCAGGTTTTATTTTTTCAATACTTGTAATCTTTTTAATCTCTAAACCTACATTGTAGCCGCTTCTTAATTTCAAAACAATATGCTTATCATCACTGTGTTCATATCTAGGCATTATAATCCCTGTGTAGGTAAGTTCTGCTAATATCTTGACTGAATCCCCTACAACAATCTGCTTTGATTTTAAGAATTCTAATGCATTTCCATGATACCCTGTATATTTTGACATTTAGGAAGATTAGATTCGTTATTTAATTAAAACTACCTGTAATAGGAAGCTACTAATTTTTCACCCAACTTGAGATCTTTTTGTTCTCTGACTTTCTTTACCGCTTCTTCAAAGTGCTTCATGGTTACTTTTGCATTCATGCTGTTTTTCTCAATATCTTTGACATCCGGATGTGAATCTAAGAATTCGTGAATTACTATGGACACTGCAGTATTTGCAATGGATGCTGTATCAGCTCCGCTTAGGCCATCAGTCAATTCAGCAATTTTATCAATGTCTACACGTTGCGGATCACTTTCATCAGTACTAGTTGGTATCTTTGCAGCATTAATTTTTAAGATACTTTTTCTACTTTCTTTATCTGGAAGTGGAATTTGAATAATTTTATCAAATCTTCCAGGTCTTAGTAATGCAGGATCAATCATATCTGCTCTGTTTGTTGCAGCTAAAACTATAACGCCATGCATGTTTTCCATCCCATCTAATTCTGTCAATAGTTGACTGACAACTCTTTCTGTAACAGCTGTTTCTCCCCCTGCTCCTCTGATTGGCGCAATTGAATCAATTTCATCAAAGAATACTACACATGGAGATGATTGACGTGCTCTTTTGAAAATCTCTCTGATTCCTCTTTCTGATTCACCAACCCATTTTGATAAAAGTTCAGGTCCTCTTACTGATACAAAATTTGCTTCACTTTGTGTTGCAACTGCTTTTGCAAGTAATGTTTTTCCTGTACCGCTTGGACCGTGAAGTAATATGCCTCTAGGCATTTTGTGTCCCAGTTTATCGTATAATCCTGGATATTTCATTGGCCATTCCACTGCCTCTTGCAACTCTCGTTTAACATCTTCTAAACCTCCAACATCTTCCCACTTTACATCTGGATTCTCAATGAAAACTTCTCTCATTCCAGATGGGGTTACTTCAATCAAAGCTTTCTGAAAATCTTCGTGGTTGACAACTAACTTATCCAAAGTTTCAGGAGGAAGTTTTTCTTCTTCCAAATTTAGAACAGGCAGTAATCTTCGCAAACACTTCATTGCAGCCTCTTTACAAAGATATTCCAAATCAGCACCAACATATCCGTGACTAACTGCTGAGATTTTTTCAATGTCTACATCATCTGACAACGGCATATTTCTACTATGAATTGAAAGTATGTCTTTTCTCCCTTTCTTGTCTGGAACTTTGATTTCGATTTCTCTGTCAAATCTTCCAGGTCTTCTAAGTGCAGGATCTATGGCGTTTGGTCTATTTGTTGCCGCAATTACAATCACTTTTCCTCTAGCTTCCAATCCATCCATTAATGATAGCATTTGTGATACTACTCTTCTCTCTACTTCCCCTGTTACTTCTTCTCTTTTTGGCGCAATAGAGTCAATCTCATCCACGAAAATAATCGATGGAGCTTTTTCTCTGGCTTCTTTGAAAATTTCTCTTAATCTTGCTTCACTTTCACCATAAAACTTACTCATGATTTCTGGACCTGATATGCTAATAAAATGAGCTTGACTTTCATTTGCAACTGCTTTTGCAAGTAATGTTTTTCCTGTACCTGGGGGTCCGTATAGCAAAACACCCTTTGGTGCCTCAATACCTAGCTTTTCAAAAATTTCTGGATGTCTTAATGGAAGCTCAATCATTTCCCTGACTTTTTTGATCTCGTTTGATATTCCACCAATATCTTCATAGGTTACTTGTGGAACTCCGCGTAATGTCTCACCTTTTTCTGCAATGTGGAAAACAGTTTTTTGAGTAACCAACACTGCATCAGCAGATGGTGTTACTCCTATTACTTGGAAAGTTAAACGTCCACCAAAATATGGCACCATTACATTATCCCCTTTAATCAAAGGGACACTTTCTAAGGCATCTGCAAGATACCTCTCATCGATTGGAGGAATTGCCTCTAATGGCGCAACTACTACTTTTTCTGCAGCTACCGCTTTAATTTTTCTAACCGAAATTGTATCGCCAATTGCAATTCCTGAATTATTTCTTCCTAACCCATCAATTCTGATAATTCCTTTTCCTTCATCAGATGGATATAGGGGAAGACATTTTGCAACTGTTCTTCGCTTACCCTTAATTTCTATAACATCCCCCGTGGATGCATTTAATGTATCCATAGAATCATAGTCGATTCTTGCTACCCCTCTTCCAACATCTCTTGTATATGCTTCAAGAACTTTAAGAGAAAGAGCATTTTGACTCATAAATAAAACCCCTCACTCTAATTTTTATACCTTTGTGGTAATTTCTCAAAATTACAAATAATACCACAAGCTTAAAATCCTCTTTACGTAGGAAACGATCAACTTGGGCAAGAGACCATTAGTACGAAGACGTGGCCGTGGTGGACATCAGTTTAGATCCACATCTACTGGTAAAGTAGGCTCAAAAGCAAATTATCCTCGTTTTCCACTAGCGGAACAACACGAAGGCAAAATTATTGATCTAATTCATGAGCGTGGTAGAGAAGCACCATTGGCAAAAATCAGATTTGAAAATGGTTCTGTTTCATTCGTTCCGGCAATTCTTGGAGCTAAAGTAGGCGAAGTTTTACAATTTGGATTAAAATCAAAAATAGAAAATGGAAACGTAATCAGCATCCAGAATATTCCTGATGGAACTATCGTGTGTAACATTGAAAAGCATTTTGGAGATGGCGGTGCTATTGTCAAGTCTGCAGGTACCAACGCCACTGTCTTTTCTCATGGTGATGATGGCGTTACTGTCAAATTACCTTCTGGCAAATTTACTACATTAAACCCAAAAAATAGAGCGATGATTGGCACTCTTGCTGGCGGTGGAGCAACTGAACGATTCTTTATGAGTGCGGGTAATAAATGGCGCAGCTTTAGAGCTAAAGGAAAGAAATATCCAATTGTTAGAGGTGTTGCTCAAGCAGCTTATGTTCACCCACATGGTGGTGGTCGTCATCAACATGTTGGACAAAGTTCAACAGTTTCTAGAGATGCACCTCCTGGTGCAAAGGTAGGTAGCATCGCTGCTAGAAAAACTGGTAGAGCCAGAATTAAAGAAAGAAAGTAGCTTGCTAGCCTAAACTTGATTAATGCCTTTTTAAAAAATAATTTTAATGCCTAAACATCGTATTAGACTTTTTGTAACCGGTAAAGTACAGGGTGTTTTTTTCCGTCAGACACTAAAAGTAATGGCCAAAAAAAATGATGTTTTTGGATGGGTAAAAAATCTTGAAGATGGTCGTGTTGAAGCTGTTTTAGAAGGAGATGAAGACAACGTTAGCAGACTTGTTGAGTGGGCTCATGGAGGACCGGCTAATGCCAGAGTTGAGGATGTAAATATACATAATGAAAAATTTACTGGTGAATTTTCATCATTTGATGTTTTATACTAGTAAATCTCTTCAAATACATCTTTTGTTTGACTAAACACTGAGTCTTTTTTTCTTTTTTGATCTGAATACTTTGTATTTGCATCTTTTCTGAATTTTGATTGTTGCTCTGCTCTTTCAGGTTCCAAACCTGCAAACCGTCTGAATGTAATTAATTTGCAAAAAACAACTAGGCATTTTTACATCTTTTACTATGTTATCTAACAAAAAGCAAAATTCTCTGATCATATTAAAAAATGAATGATGCTGGAATTGGAATTTGTTTCTTAAAATCATCATTCTCTTGTTTCCAAATGAACCATTGCATCAAGTCTGCAAATTTAATTTTAATTATAAATGGTAGTAGATCTGTTGGTTCCAGTCTAGACGAATAGCCCCATTTCAAGGCATACAAGATCCGCCACGTTGACGAGGAAGCGTGGATGCTCTACCTTAGGATTGCTCCCTCCCGGACCTCATCCCTTTCGATAGTTCGGTCTTAGAAGTTATTCCTTCGAATAATTCTAGTCCTGCAACCACCCGCCTCGGCGTGATTTCATTTCCGCACGCCAAGCGGGAATTATCCATCTAGAGATTTACCCAACAGTTGCTGATCTCTGCATATAGCCGGTTTCAGAATAGGGCACGGCTGGCACCCTGATCCTACCTACTACCATTTTTCTTTAAAACTTATTGTTATATTTGCATTAGGTTTGATTTTCTTTTAGTTTTAAAATCATACTGCACACTGAGCATATGCTTCCTGTACATTCATTCCCGCATCTTTTACATGTTGTTTTTTGTTTAAAATCTGAATTCTTTACAATTTGAGATACTTTGAGAATTGATTGATACAAGTTGTTTTTGATTCCACTATGTTGATTTTCCAATGAATTTAGAAATTCACGAATTTCTGTTCTAATTCCTTCATTCATGTGTGGGCAAGGTTCAGATTGAAAGGGTATGTCATTCGTAAATGCATAAAATACTATTTCAGATTCATATATCTCACAAAACGGTTTTACTTTTCTTAAAGAATTCAAAGATGTGTCAGGATCCATCCAACCAATTTTTGTTGTATCTCCTGAAAGCATGTTTATCACAAATGTCTGCAATGTGTCATCTAAATTGTGACCTGTTGCGATCACGTCTGCTCCAATATCTTTTGCCGCAAAGTCAATTGCTCTTCTTCTGAGAGTACCGCAAATTGAACATGATGAAGTTTTTTTATTATCTCTTAATTCTAGTGCTTCATCAAGCGTCAATTCAAACAGATCCTTGTAGGCATAAACCTTGTGCTCTACATCTAATTCGTTGCAAAACTTTTCAACAATCTCTAATGCTTCATTTCGATATCCAGGAATGCCTTCGTCTATCGTGATTGCCTTAATTTTAAAATTATGAGTTAATGCCATCTCATTGACAACTTTTAGCAATGCTAAGGAATCTTTTCCACCAGACACTGCAACTGCAACCAGTTCATCATGTTTAATCATGTTGTATTTTGAGATTGTCTTAGCAGTTTTTCTTACTATTGAATTTGAGAAACATTTTGAGCATAATCTCTCACCTGAATATTTTCTTGTATAGACTGCAAGATTTTCACATCTATCACATTTCATAAATTCAGATATTTTTTTTCATTAATGATTCTTTAGGCATATTGACCGGTCTATTATAAACATCTAGGCTCAAATTACAAATAATGTCAAAACAGGCCTCCAAGTCTTTCCAAAAAGAAAACATCTACAATCGGATCCAGAGGATTGCCCAATACATTGAAAGGCAAGGAAAGCACCTGTCCGCAAAAAATCTGGAAACCTTTCTGAAATACAACAATGACATGGTCATATGCGGCATATCTGACAGCACCGGATACAAGAACCTTGATCATTTCGGGCTGCTGACAAAAATGATGCAAAAGGACTGGGCTGATGTGATCGAGGATGATCTCAGATCACTTGTTGCAAAAATAATGACAAGGCACGGCGAGAATGGAAAGGAATCAGGATACTCGCACGTGCTAAAAATCTCACTCAAGGCAATCGTGCGGTTTGTCAAACTGGGCTCAAGGAACAAGCCTGAGGACGGGGAACTGCCAATGCTAAAGTTCATCAAGTCAAAGAAGCCAAAGGACAAACTCACTCGGGAAGACCTACCGACAGATGAGGAAGTCAGGAAAATACTTGCAGCATGTGCCGACTCGTCAAGGGACAAGGCAATGATCTCGGTTCACGCAGAGGCCGGAACAAGAATCGGCGAGCTTTTGGGAATGAAAATCAAGGACTTTACACTGGACAGAAACGGCGGCATGATCAAGGTAGACGGAAAAACGGGAGTAAGGCCGATCAGAATTGTCAAGTCAGTGCCATACCTTGCAAGGTGGCTCAATGATCATCCGTGCAGAGACGAGCATGACAGCCCGCTGTGGGTTTATGTACGCAACAGTGATTCCTTCGGAAAGCCAGTCAACTATGCCGGATTCAACGCCATACTGAAAAAGCGAACCAGGTAAGCAGGGATCAAAAAGAGGATCTCGTCTCACCTGTTCAGGCACAAGGAGATTACGGACTTGGCAAACAAACTGACAGAATCTGAGAGCAGAATGAGACACGGCTGGGAGAAGACATCGCTTATGCCCTCGAAATACACCCATCTTAACCAGGAGGATCTGGATTGTAAAATGCTGGAAATCATGGGGGTCAGAGCACAAAAATAGAGGGAGGACGAACTGAAGGAATGTGCCTACTGCAAGATTTGATACCCTGCAGAGATCAGATTCTGCGATGCGTGTTCAAGACCCCTGGATGTCGATGACGCCATACAAATGGAAAAGGAGGCAGAAGACAGGACAAGGGACCTGATAATGGAACTGATGAGAAAGGAGCACGCAAAAAAGTCAAGCGAGACAAATTCGGTAAAAAAGGATGACAAGATCAGAGAGCAGGAAGAGCGAATCAAACAGCTAGAGAAAATAATTCTAAAATCTTAACTGATCTCTTCTAATCCGCATACACAACCTACATTCCCTACACGAGACAAAAATACAGACTACTGACGTCTGAAATTCCAACATATGATACAAAGACGAGTCTGTTCTTGAATGTTACAACCTTTCAAAATTACTGGTCGTGACTTGTAACATTAGAAATTGAAAGATGCAAAATAACTGACTCGATTATTACCGCGTACAAAAATTATA
>JAGQHE010000043.1 GCA_020431995.1 Candidatus Nitrosopumilus sp. | reverse complement strand
AATCAAAACAAATCAAAGAACAACCCTAATCAAAACAAATCAAAGTCTGTAAAGTAGAACGTGTTAATTGATTTTTGATAGGTGAATATGTGCAATTTTCCATGTTGGCTGCTTGGTTAGTACAAATGTTGCTCTTCCGTTAACTGTCATGTGCTCTCCAGTATACGCTTTGGTATCTACTAACATCCCTTTCTGAGTTAATTCAAAAGCTACAACTGCTGTATCTCCAAATATACTGATTTTTGGGTTTTTGATTTCATAAGTATAATCTGATATGCTTACAAATCGCAGCTCTTCTAATTCAATTGTATTCTGATAATCTTTAAGATCATAAGGCGGCAAATCACTAAAGCTTGAAAATCTTGGATCGTTTAGATGAATGTCTTTTAGAATTCCTAGATCCTTTGTTACCCCTGCTTCAAATAACGATTCAATAATTCTTATAATTTCTTCATTATCTGTCAAACCGGTCATTCAAAATATGAAAATTCTCGGTTTAAATCTTCTGTATGCTTGCAAGCAGAGACGAAATTGTTTTTAGAGAATATTTATTAATTATCGATTGGTGGGTTTTGTTGATTCCTATGAGTATTACGTTAACTGATTTTTTTGGCAGCCTTTTGCCTCTTCTAGTTTCACTGTAATATGTACTCAAATTTACTAGCTTAAAATTATGGAGATTGGTTTGATGAATGAAATGGAAAAAATGATTGGCGCAAAGGCCCTGATGGTTGCAATGGAAAAAGAAGGCGTCAAAGAAGTGTTTGGATTACCCGGAGGAGCAAATCTTCCAATGTATGATGAATTTGCCAGATGTAATATTAGACATATCTTGACAAGACATGAGCAATCAGCTGCTCATATGGCTGATGGTTTTGGTAGGGTCAGCAGAAAACCTGGTGTTTGTTTTGCAACCTCAGGACCTGGGGCAACTAATATTTTGACAGGAATTGCAACAGCCCAAGCTGATTCATCTCCCATGGTTGCAGTAACTGGCCAAGTGCCAGTAGCGATGATCGGACGAGATGCGTTTCAGGAAAGTGATATTATTGGAATGGCTAACCCTGTTGTAAAATATGCGTTCCAACCAAGAACCGCGGCTGAAGTCCCTGAAGTTGTAAGAAAAGGATTTTTCATCGCAGAAACTGGCAGGCCAGGACCTGTGCTAATTGACATTCCAAAAGACGTGCAACAAAATGAATCTGAAATGATCTTTCCAGATGAGTTTAGAATTCGTGGTTATCATCCATGGGCTGATCCTGATATTGCCAATGTTGAAAGAGCAATTGACATGCTTGTTCATTCCGAAAAACCAATCATACTAGCTGGTGGCGGTACCATCATCTCATCAGCATTTGCTGAACTGCAAGCAATAGCAGAAACTTTGATGCTTCCGGTGGTTACCACCTTCAAGGGCAAGGGTGCCTTTCCTGAGAATCATCCTCTGTCCTTAGGTCCAATTGGAATGCATGGACATGCAGAGGCAAACAAAATGATGTCAGAAGCTGATTGCGTATTGGCAATTGGAACTAGATTTTCTGACAGATCAGTTGGAACGTTTGAGGCTTTTGAAAAGGGATTAAAGATTATTCATATGGATGTTGATCCTGCAGAGATTGGCAAAAATCAAACAGCGCAAATTGCGGTGGTGGGTGACGTTCGTGCATCTCTTAGAATTATGGTAAAGTTACTCTTACAAAAATCAATAAAAAAATCTGAAGAGAGTCCATGGATCAAGCATGTTAAAGAAACTAAGGCATACTGGAGAGAAAATCTGAAACTTCATCCGGGTGAGCTTGGTGCTGCAAAGATTCTGAGAAAACTCAGGGATTTATTGCCTAAAGAATCCATTGTGACTACTGAAGTGGGACAGCATCAGATGTGGGCATCCTTGTTCTACGATGTAATACAACCTGGAACCTTCTTTAGCTCTACTGGTCTTGGTACCATGGGTTGGGGGTTTCCTGCATCTATTGGTGCCAAGGTTGCAAGACCTGATGTTCCAGTTGTGGATATCGCAGGTGACGGGAGCTTTAGTATGACTGAAAACTCGCTTGCAACTGCAGTCCTCGAAGACATCCCAGTGATTGTATTGATTTTAAACAACTCTACCTTGGGCATGGTAGCTCAATGGCAACGAACTTTCTATGATCGACGCATGATTGGAGTTGATCAAGGCCATTGCCCAGATTATGTTAAGCTTGCTGAATCGTATGGTGCTCAAGGAATTCGTGCACAGTCAATGGATGAACTTGACAAGGCAATCAAAACCGCGTTGAGCAGTGATGTTGCAACTGTCATTGACGTCCCAATTGATCCTGAAGAAGACGTATTGCCATTTGTTGCACCGGGGACTTCGCTTTCGGACATGATCTTGCCATCTTAGTGATTGACAATGTGGGCAATTCTTTCTATTCTTGTTGAAAATAAACCTGGAATCTTGTTTAAGGTGACACATCTCTTTCGGTCTAGGAATTTCAATATTGACAGTATCTCAGTGGGCGTGACTGACAATCCGGAATACTCTAAAATGACTATCACTACAATCGGTGACGACAAACAAATCGAGCAGATTGTAAAACAGCTTGATAAGATGATTGATACTGTCAAAGTCGAGCACTTAGATAAGCACAAAACAGTATACCGGGAACTGAGCCTTTTTAAGATAAAGCTGCGTAATGCTAATGACAGTATGGAAATTAACAAAATGGCAAATGCATATGGTGCCAAGGTCCATGATGTGAAAAAGGACTCAATCATGGTTGAATTGACTGCAACTCCTGACCAAATTGCGGCATTTGAGGAGCTGGCAAAACCGTTTGGGATCCTTGACGTGGCACGAACTGGTGTTGCAGCTTTGCAAAGGAGCGGAGAATGAAAATCAGAATATTTGATACCACATTAAGAGACGGAGAGCAAACCATTGGCGTATCTTTATCACCCGAACAAAAACTTGCAATTGCAAAAAAACTTGACGATCTTGGCGTTGACGCAATAGAGGCTGGATTTCCAGTGATATCTGAAGGTGAATCAAAAGCAGTCAAAATGATCTCTGATGAGGGACTGTCTTGTGAGATTGCAGGACTGGCAAGAACAAACAAAAAAGACATTGATGCTGCAGTGGACGCGGGGCTAAGATATGTCCACACGTTCATTGCGACTTCTGACATCCACTTGGAATACAAACTCAAAATGACTAGGGAGCAAGCGCTTGCAAAAGCAATTGAGGCAGTAGAATATGGCAAGTCACGCGGATTGCAAGTAGAGTTCTCGGCTGAAGACGCCACAAGAACTGACCGAGAATTTTTGAAAAAAGTATTTGGCGAGGTAGCAAAAGCAGGAGCTGACAGAGTTAACATTCCTGACACTGTAGGATACGCAACCCCTGAATACATGGCAGAAATCACCAGAGATACGGTGATTGCGACAAAACTCCCAGTTAGTGTCCACTGTCATAATGACTTTGGACTGGCAGTTGCAAACGCGTTATCTGGCATCCATGCAGGCGCGACATGCGCACATGTTACAGTAAACGGAATTGGAGAGCGTGCAGGCAACGCGTCACTGGAAGAGCTTGCAATGGCATTGCAATGCTTGCCCTATGAGCAAAAATATGAGACTAACATAAAATCAGAATTAATCTATGACACATCCAGATTCATCTCGAAGACTGTGGGAATTAAGGTACAGCCAAACAAGGCAATAGTAGGGGACAATGCGTTTGGCCACGAGTCTGGTATTCACACTCACGGTGTACTGAACAACCCTCTTACCTATGAGCCAATCAGCCCAGAACTGGTTGGAAGGAAGAGACGGCTACATGTTGGAAAGCATGCCGGAATCCATGGCATGAATGCGATGCTTGAGGAGTTTGGGGTAAAAACAACTGAGGAGCAGTCAAAACTCATTCTTGAGAAGATCAAAGTGCTGGGTGACCAAGGAAAACAGATTACAGACGTTGAGCTGCTATCGATTGCAAGTGATGTCTTGGGAGAAAAAGGAATCAAGAGAATTGTTCATTTAACTGGCTTTTCAGTGTCTACTGGAATTGGAACAATGCCTTATGCATTTGTAAAACTAAACATTGACGGAAAAGACTATATCGGAACCGACTATGGCGTGGGCCCTGTTGATGCAGCACTAAACGCAATCCAAAAAATCACCGGAAAGATTTCTGAATTGAAAATCAAGGACTATGGATTGGCTTCGATCTCTGGCGGTTCCACCGCATTATGTGAGGTGACAGTCACCATAGAGGACGCAAACAGAAACAAAGTCTCATCAAAATCAGTCGGTGAGGACATTGTGACTACAAGTGTTCAGGCTGTAATTGATGGAATCAATAGAATGATGCTCAAAAACATCCTTAATGAAAAACAGATAAGCTGACTCGTCTGTGGTAACATCATGTACAAAGTCTCATTAATCACTGGTGACGGGATCGGACCTGAGCTGTCAGAATCCGCTGTATCTGTACTAAATACAATTCATGACAAGCTTGGTTTGAAATTTGACATCACAAGACTGTCTGCAGGTGACAGGGTCCTGTCTGAAACCGGAAGGGCACTTCCTGATGATGTTGTTTCTGCGATCAAGCAGTCTGATGCCTGCCTCAAAGCACCAGTAGGTGAAAGTGCAGCTGATGTCATTGTGGTATTGAGACGTACCCTTGATCTTTATGCAAACATCAGGCCCGCAAAGTCATACCCGCACATGCCTGCATTGCGTGATGATATCGATATGGTGATAGTCAGAGAGAATACTGAGGATCTTTACACTGGAAAGGAGTTCAGCCTGGGCAATGCGGCAGTCGCGTTGAGAATAATCTCAGAGGCTGCATCAAAGCGGATT
>JAGQHE010000042.1 GCA_020431995.1 Candidatus Nitrosopumilus sp. | reverse complement strand
AGATGTTTTGGATTAAGGCAGCAATTCATGATATTTCTAAATTCGAATTTAGTAACATAAGAAATTTAGAGGCGTAGTATTTTCAATTTAGAATCATATAGAACTAGTTTGAGACATCCAAGTATGGGCATGTCAAGAATGCGAGACAATGTTGAAAGATGGTTAATTCATGAAGGATTAACATTTGAAGAAGTCAAGAGTGATGAAAACGCATTTCAGATATCAGTAAAACATGCTGGGAAGTACGGGGTTCCGGTAGACATATTTGAACCAAAGGCCCAGATGGGAATTCTAGTACTAGGCTCCAAGGTAATTATGAAAAATAATCAGATTGCAAGGCATATTGGATTTAATGATGAGGAGAAGGAGAGGTTCGTGAAAAAAGTGTCGGATTTTTGCTATTCGATACAAGCAATAAGCAAGTTCATCACAGAAGATGGAAAACAAAAAATCGGCGTCTATGTGGTATTAGACGATAAAGAGAACATCAATCAACAAACAATGCTAGATGCCCTGGATAGCGTGTCTGAGAAACATGAGAAAACAGCCAAGTTTTTGATGAAAACGTTCTGAAAAATAGATGATTTATCAGTTCTACGCGCGTCTTATATCCAAAATTCACCAGTCAAATAATATGAAAACAAAAATATCAAAATCAAAACCAAGAGAACTGACCATCTCATCAGCAGAGTTGTCAAAATTCGGAATGGGGATAATGAGCAAAGCCCTCAAAGTAGTAGATACTGCTAAGAAAGGCAAGATCACAATCAGACTGGAAAAAGCATAATATCTTCCAAGCCATTCTTGGGGGAAAGTATCCCTCATTTTCATCGGGAATATTATGCTGGTCCATTTTTATCAAATTATGGCTTCAATCATTTGACATAAAATATGGTTTATGGGCACATGGTGAATATTAAATTCATCAGACAAAATAAGGCATGCATGGTTTTTGAACAGCTAGTCTTGACCAATAAATAATTTCAATCCACAAATAGTGCGTTTGAGGAATTAAGGATGGTTGTATTGGCTTGTTTTTTGCATGCGGTATGTTGATCAGCAGTCATTTTAGAAAACTTGCCAAAATGGCTGATTTGTAAAAATTATGACTAGGTGTTAAACCCCCCATGAAAATTATTGGTTTTAGGCATAAAGCGATATTTTCAAAAACAGGTATTTTGAGGGGGGGTGTAACACTTGTGCCTAGATATAAAATGCAAACATCAAACCACCAAGCTCCCCCAGCTAAAGACATGTGATCTTTTAATGTGGTGCGTAAAAGCTAAACCCCTAAGTTTTGTACAAAAAAAGAAAGAAAAGAAAGGATTTTAGAATTTATAGACATGCAAATCCTAGAAATTCTAGGAGATCACACCAACTACCTGTGAACTGAGACAAATTGCCTAATCCATCGCTACCAGGTTCTGATACAAATCCACCACTACTTGATGCATGACCACCAAATGATCTTCCATCATCGGTTGCTGCATCTTGTGAAAAGTATCCCCACCAAACACCATCAGAGAGGTCAAAATGGTTATCTGCCTCTGAAGCATGTGTAGGACTGTTCGATGCAGAAACATTTGGGGTCACAGTAATTGAGAATACTGCAACAGCAAGTAAACTTGCCATAACAAATTTTGTTTTCATTACAACTTGATATCAGAGTAGAATAAAAAAAATGACGATCGATCATATAGCATACATCTTTGATCACATTATACCAAAATACCCATGATTTTAGGGTAACAAAGGTGCACAAAACAGAGGAGTTTCAACTATATACCAAAAACATTCATGTGGATTATGGGTGGAATTGGCGTTGTAATTGTAATCGGAGCAATCGTAGCATCAATTGGACTTGCAATGATAATGTATGCACAATATACAACAAACTTCATAGAGGCCACAGTCGGAGAAAAAGTAATTGTAGGACCAGTAGAATATGCCATAACTTTTGAAGGAACGCATAAAGGAAGTAAGCAAGTTGCACCTGAAAACACGTTTGTCATGATTGGAATCACTGCAAAAAACATCAGCGATAAAGCAACCGTCATCTCAGGAGGACAATTTTACATTGTTGACGACAAAGAACAAAAGCACGAAGCGGTTTTCGGAGAGTTCTCTCCAAAGGATCTGTTTTTAGAAGTATTAGAGCCAAACAAACCAATTCAGAGAACAACGCAGTTTGACATTCCGTTTGACGAAGAAAAGCAGTACAAGATAATCATAAGACCGCAAAAAGAACAATCTACAACTGACACAGCCATGATATGTATTACAAATTGCTGATCAAGAAATGAAAGATGTGTCAAATTTTATGGGTTTGCATGGTATATACGACTTTTGCTATACAGAACGCATGATTTTTGAAAAGGTCAGGATAACATCCAAAGTGTCTGGGAAAACAGCATCTTCGAAGAGAAGGCGCCCAAACGTAGACGTCAGACTGCTTTACCACATTCCTCCGTTTTTGCCTTTAATCAGGAAATATTTCTAAATTCGAATTTAGAAATATTGTTAATTGTCACTCGCTCATCTTCAATTCAGGCAAGACGAAAATTCGCTCAGGTTTGATTTTCAGGATTACTCTTTTTTCATCGACACGTCTGAACGGGTAACGATCACGGCCCATATACTGCTTTGTTAGTTTATCTGCATGCTTGTATTCGTAATCCGGAATCAGTTTTTCAACCACGCCACGAATTGTTGTCATGTCAAGAGGGTTGGTTTCTGACACAACAGATATTGCAACGCGCGGATCACGCAAAACATTTTTGTGTTTAATTCTTCCTTCTGCAGTATTTACCAAAACATACCCGTCTTCATAATTTGCCCAAACAGGAGACAGTTGTGGTGAACCATCCTTCATCAACGTGGCAATAAATACAAGATTTTTTTCTGAAAATAATCTTATGGCCTTATCATCCATGATGCCCATACATCATCACCGATTATTTTTAGTGTTTTTTGACGAATACCAGGCATCTTTACGATCATTCGGATATCTATAAACCAGAAATTCTGATCGAGCATTACCAATACAATGACTGGTGCTGCCAACAAAACGAACCATTTCATTTCGTGCTAGATCTTTCAAGTACATTTGTCATTGCCCTGTTCATAATTTCCATTACCAGATATTGTGAATACTCCTCAGATGTTTTTCCTTTTGGTTTGATAGTTTTTGGTGTCAAACCTTTCAGTATCTTTTCGATTTTTGTGGATGTATTAGCAATCACCTTTGAATACGTTGAGTCAAAATCAACAGGCATTTGGAAATCAAGTAGCTTTGTTGAGGTACTATAGAATTTGGTGATGGCGCCTCTAGATTCCTCGATTCTTGCAATTTCAATCAGTCCCGATTCTTTCAAAATCTCCAAGTGATGGCGGACTGTTGTTAGCGCTTTTTTATACCCGGATTTTTTTAAAGCAGTGGAGATCTGATCTGCAGAAAGTGCCTGATGGTATAAGATCTCCACAATTTTTGCGCGTGCAGGGTCTTCGATTGCACGTGCATGTCCAATACTTGTCGTAACAATACGGTTAACTTTGATTTGTTTTTCTAGCAGCGTTGACATACAAAGACACATTCAAATCTGATCTAAAAGATCCTTGTATCATATTTTTTTGTCTAATAGCATCAATTTTTGTTTACTTTAACATCAATCATACTGCTACCAAATTATCCCATAGCATTACAAGAAATATTATAGAATAACTAATAATTACTATATTGCTATCATAATTATAAAGTAGATATGATAAATATCATAGCAATGTCAGAAAGATTGTAGTAGCGTAAAAAACCAGATCCTGAGAGGACATGTAAGAAATGGTCTAACAGGGCGACATTTTGCAAGCAATCTGAAATAAAATTCGAGTTGAGGATTGCTGTCTAATCAGTATGAGGCTAACAGTTACTCATAACGTGCATCCGCTGAGTTTTTCATATGCGGTAACATAGCGTTCTGTCATTTTTGAAATAATTTCTTTTGGGATTTCTGGTGCGATGGGTTCTTTGCCTGCATTTCTTGCATCATCAAACTGCTTCTGATAACCGTGCTCGGTTAACCAATCACGCAGTATCTGTTTGTCATATGCTTCCTGTGTAGTTCCAATCTGATAAGAGTCCTTTAGCCATAGCCTGTACTCGTCGGGACCAATAGAATCGCCCAGCGTGACTTGACCGTCCAGAATCCCGAATTCCAGTTTCAAATCTGCCAAGATAAATCCTGCATCGTCTGCAAGCAGTGACATTTTCTTGTAAATGTCAACAGATGTTTTCTCCAGCCATGCATATTGCGCTTCAGTTACAAGGTTCATCTCCAATGCTTTTGTTTTGCTGACCGGAACGTCATGCTCAGATTTTGTGGTAGGATCAAAAATCGGCTCCAGCAGTTTTGCGGCAAGCGTAGTGTCAGTATGTTTGGGAAGTAGGGCCTCGCCGTTTTTCCATCTTCCGACCAGGCTGCCATAAAAATAACCTCTTACCACACATTCAAGTGGAATCATACGCATCTTTTTTACGATGATTTCAGTATCAGAGTATCTTTTTACAAAATGGCTTGGCACATCCAACTCATTAAACCAGAATTCTGCAAATTTGCATAGAACCTTGCCTTTTTGTGGGATGGTCTCGTTGAATTTTACATCATATGCTGATACTCGGTCAGAGAACCTGAACAGCAGTGTGCCATCACCCATGTCATACAAATCCTTTACCTTACCTGAAGTGAGGAATTTCACAGCCAGCCTACCATGTAATCGGATTTAACTGCTCGGAATTTCAGGACCCCATCATTCCGACCATCTTGGGCATTTCTCTAAATGCCTTGCTAACAAAAACATCGTTATCTGCACTGACAATCACAAACTCCATTGGATTCTCAGGAGGGGGCGAAACGATGATCTTTTGTCCGACGTTAATGGTGCCCAATTCCAATGTGTCGCCAGCCCCAAAATTCACATGAACGTTAGTCAGTGGCTGAGAACCGATATTTTGGATGGTCACACGTCCCATAACAAATAAGCTCTGTTTGTCCAAGATAGGATCAACAAAAATGTCATACTCTTGAGTCGAGACAGACAATTTCAGAGCGTCAATACTAAAAATAACCGCCATTGCTGCAATGCCACAGATCCCTGCTGCAAGGATTACAGTGTATGGATTCACCGATAATTTTTTGGTTTTCTAATAATTAAGAATGATCACTTTACTTTTACGCCATTCCAAAATGCAACCATGCCTTTAATCTTCATGGCAGCATCATTTGGTTCGGCATAATACCAAGCACAGTCCTTGTTGATCTTTCCATCCACGTCAACTGAATAATAATTTGCCTTGCCTTTCCACCCACAAACAGTGACTAAATCTGTCTTTTTGAAATACTCTTTCTTGATGGAATCATATGGAAAATAGTGATTTCCTTCAACCACTATAGTTTCATTGCTTTCTGCGATTACTGTGTCATTCCAAATTGCTTGCACAGTATCACCACACAGAGACAATATTTAAAGAAAGTTTCAGATTTTGCAAGTGCGTACAGGATCTAACACAAACATATTTTTACAACAGCGAACATGCCAAAATCCCTTTTTGGCTCTTTAACCATGTTTTTAGAAACCCATATGATGTCCTATGAACATTTTACCAATTACAGGAACATATGTGACTTTCATTACTCGCCCTTCATCTCCTCCCTAGTTCTAAATTCAGGTGTGATTCCAAGTGATTCGTAGTTACCAGATGAGCATGTAAAACACATAGAGTCCTTTGGAATGCCTACCGCAGCTGCAAGGTTTTCTGCATCATTATAACCTAAAAAATCAGCGCCAATATTTTGCCTGACCATCTCGGTTATTTCTTCCTGAGTCATCTCCTGACCGTTGGAAAATGTCGCCAGTTCCTCTTGTGACGGGAAATCAATTCCAGCATAACATGGGAATTTAATGGGAGGGTATGTGATTACCATGCTGATTTTTCTAGCACCTGCCCTTCTAAGCGCCTTGATGATGGCCTTAGAGCTAGTTCCCCTAACCAAACTATCATCAATTACCACCACATGCTGGCCTTCAATAATTTCCCTGATAGGGATAATCCATCTGTTGATTTCTACTCGGTCAGACTGATGTGGTTCAATGAAACTTCGCAATGGGCCTTTCTTGCTGTATCTGTCTTTAAGCAGACCTTCATCAAATGACACACCAAGTTCTTGTGCATAACCCAACGCAGCAGGCCTTGCAGAATCCGGAACAGGAATTACCAAATCTGCGTCTTTTATTGGAAATTTTTTTGCCAAAAATCTGCCGATGTTTTTTCTTGCGACATAGATGTTCGTTCCCTCCATTTTACTTGAAGGGTGTGCAAAGTAAGTGAATTCGAAGGAACAGTGTGCACGGGAAGGATCATTGGAGAACATTTCAGTCTCCAACCCATTTTTGCTCAACTTGATTAGTTCACCAGGACGTACATTTCGCTGTAGTTGTGCTCCAACCGCAGATACTGCGGAGGATTCTGATGCGACAATGTATGTGTTATCTGACTCTTTGTGACCTAAAACCATTGGACGAAATCCTTTTGGATCACGTGCGGCATAAACAGAATGATCATCGGAGATGAATGTGAAGCAGTAAGACCCAATCATCTCATTTTTAAGAATTGATAATGCCTTTCCCATTTCGCCATTCTCAGAGATCAGCGAAACAAGTCTTTGGGCAGCAACAAGTGTATCACTTGCGTTTTGCGGGGTAAAGGAACATCCCCCCACCAAATTAGACAGTTCCTGTACATTTGCAATTGTTCCGTTATGAGCAATGCATAGATCCTTCACTTTAAGGGGTTGCGCATTTTCCAAAGTGCTTTTGCCCATTGTAGAATAGCGAACATGGCCAATTACAGCAGGAGACGAATATTCTTCTGAAATTTTTTTAAATTCTGACGAGGCCGAGGAGACTAGCCCTAGCCTCTTAAGGGGGGATTTGTTTGGAATTGCAAGCCCCCATGCTTCCTGTCCCCTGTGCTGAAGTGCTCTAAGTGCGTCAATGGCCATTGGAACCACATTGGTTCCGGTAAGACTAAAGATTCCTACAACACCGCAGTTTTCTTTAACCAAATCTATTCTGCCTCCGTGAGCATGCACGAATCATTAACCACAAAACAGACACTGAAATTTCAGCAACCAACAACCATCATAAATGCATTTCACAATAAAAATGCTCATCTTGCAATCCCAAGCAAATTAACCGTGAGTCAAGTTTGGCTCCTAAATCCGTTTTTAAGTATGTTGTACTTGGTTAGTCCCATCCAGACTACATATTATTTTAAGAATTGTGCAGATTTCATGATCCTGTTAACTTCATCCACATTCTCTAGTATTGCATAAGATTATGAGCCAGAACAAGGGATTTGCAGGGGATTGGAAACAATCCCAGAAGATCCATAAGTCATTCAATGCGTCATATGCCATGTTTCAGTCACGCAATATGCAATCACAATTTCAGACACAAAGAGATTTAGGATCCCAGAGACATGGTTTTTTCAATCTCTTCAATTTTTGATTCCAGATCACTGACTTTTTTATACAGATCATCATATGATTCGGTCTCGGCTTTTGGTTTTTTAGCAGTTTTTGGCTTCTTGGATTTTGATTTAGATTTGGTTGTAGATTTGGTTGCCATATAGCTCAAGATGAGACACATACCCAAATATCAAACTATCTTTATGAAAGAAAAAGGACAGTCAAAGCCTAAATGAATTATTGATCTTGTGTGGATGCATTTTATGAGATTGTGATAGGATTATGACTTCATCATTCCTAACGTATGGGTGATCTGCATCATCTGCAATTCCAGTGTGGATTTTTGTATATAATCTAGTTTATGATCATATTTTCAGGCACATAGAAGACGGCATATGCACAGTGTTTTTCAACTGTGTAGTACCAAATTCTTTAACGAATTTAGCCATATTTTTTGAGATCTCTCAACGCTTAGGTCTACGATAGATTTTGCAGAGTCGACAAATTGAATCTTATCGCCACCAAATTCACCTATTTCCTTGAAGGAGACCCTGTTCTTTTTCAGGATATTTTCAAGTCTTTTGAGGTTTTTTCTTTCTAATGCAAGTAGATAACGAGAATGACTTTCAGAAAACAGAATTCTGTCAACTGGAAGTTTTTCGCCAGGTACTGCATCCAGATGCACCTTACAACCAATATTGTTTGTCATGCAGATTTCAGATACCGCAATTGCAAGACCGCCTTTAGAGCAGTCATGGACGGATTTTACCAATCTATCGCCAATTACTTTTAGAACAGAAAACATATTTTTCTTTGAGTCCTCAAAGTCAACAACAGGGCATTTCCCTCCAATGAATTTATGCACATATTCGAAGTATTCAGATCCACCAAGCTCATCTTTGGTATCCCCGATGATTACAAGGCAATCATTGTTGAGTATTTTTTGAGGAACGGATGGTTTTTTATCAATTAGGCCCAAAACGCCAATGATAGGAGTGGGTTTTATTGGACCTGCCGGAGTTTCGTTGTACAAGCTTACTTTGCCACCTACGCACGGTATTTCAAAAAACTTGGCAAAATCAGTTAAACCTTTTAGAGACTCTAAAAAGGTCCAGAATATTTCAGGATCCTTAGGACTGCCAAATTGAAGATGGTCCAACATTCCAATTGGTTTTGCGCCAGTACATACAACATTTCTACATGCCTCCTCAAAACAACCAATTGCGCCCTCTCTTGGATTGATATAACAGTGCTTGGGATTTCCATCAATTTTTGCAGACAGGTACTTTCCATTATCTAGACGCAAAACGGAAGCATCATGTCCGGGTTTAGTGACAGTTCGAATTCCAACCTCATGATCATATTGACCGTAAACCCAAATCTTACTTGCGATGTTTGGGGATGCAAATAACTTTATCATGAGTTTTGAGTAGTCAGTGATTGGTTTGAGTTTGCGTTCTTTCTCTATTGTTTCCAAGTATGGCGGTTTTTTGGACGGTAAATCAAGCAGAGTCGCATTTGCCACAACGTCAGTAGGCAAATTCGCAAATGTTTCTTTCCCTTTTTTGACGTGCATTTGGTTATCCGATTTCACATGGCCAATTACAGAGCATCCAATATGGAATTTTTTACAGATAGCTTGTAGTTTTTTTAATTTAGTCTTACTTGTTATGACAAGCATGCGTTCTTGAGATTCAGAGATCATGATTTCGTCAGGATGCATGTCGGATTCACGTGTATGCACTTTCTCAACATCCATCTCTATTCCCACATCCAATGCGTCAGCTGTCTCCGAAACTGCGCAGGATAAACCGCCGCCGCCAAGATCCTTCATTGCATGTATTAGTTTTTGATTTCTTGCTTCAAGTATTGCCTCTATGATCAATTTCTCTATGAAAGGGTCAGGAATCTGAACAGCGGATCTGTCTTCAGATTCTAAAGAGTCAGATGCAAACTGGGAGCCGCCAATGCCGTCTCGTCCTGTAGACCCACCAAGTAGTACCACTAGATCACCTTTTTTTACATGGTTTTTGATCAGACTCTCTTTTTTTCCAAATCCGATAGCAGCCACATCCACCAAAGCGTAGTTTTGATAGCAATCGTCAAATTCAACTTCCCCACCTATAGTGGGAATTCCCAAACAATTTCCATAATCTGCAACGCCAGTAACCGCGTTTTTGAAAAGCCATCTTGCGTGTTGGTCCTTTTCAATATTTCCAAAACGTAGCCCGTCAAAAATTGCAATAGGTCTAGTTCCTGCAGACAGAATATCACGGATTACGCCACCAACACCAGTCGCAGCCCCACCATAGGGCTCAACTGCAGAGGGATGATTGTGACTTTCAATATGTGCAGTTACAACGTAACCGTCACCTACATCCAAAACCCCTGAATCATATCCTTTTTCTTTTATTACCAAAGGCCCTGTCATGGGCAACATTTTGAGATGTTTCTTTGAGGATTTGTAAGAACAGTGCTCAGACCATTCAGCTGCTATAATTTGTAGTTCTGTAGAAGTCGGTTCTCGCCCAATTTTTGATTTTAAATCCGATAATTCTTGTGGTTCCAGACTCAATTATGAACACCAATTTTTGTCAGCAGTGATTCAAAGATAATCGAGGAGGGTTTGTTATCAACAGGGTTAATTTCTGATTCTACAGCTCTTTCAGGATGAGGCATCATGCCAACCACATTACCATCTTCATTACATACACCGGCAATTCTATCAGAGGAGCCATTTATCACCTTGTCATATCTAAAAACGATTTGGTTTTTTTTCTTTAATTTTTTCAACATATCGTCATCAGCATAGTACCGTCCCTCGCCATTTGCGATTGGGATTGGAATTTTATCATGCAGTTTGAATTGATTAGTAAATGGTGTTGTGTTATTTTCAACGATTAGGTTTGTCCACTCGCACATAAAATTCAAGGATTCGTTTTTGAGTAAGACCCCTGGAAGCAGTCCTGCCTCCACAAGAATTTGAAACCCGTTGCACACACCCAGAATCGGAGTTCCTTTCTGTGCCATTTTTTGTATATCTTTGATGATCGGGCTATGAGCTGCAATCACCCCAGCTCTGAGTCTGTCACCGTAAGAAAATCCTCCAGGAAGAATCACGGCATCAATACTTTTTGGAAGGCTTTTTTCATGCCAGTAATACTGCGCGTCTAAGTTAAAGACATCGCTCAAAACATGATGCATGTCGCGATCACAGTTACTGCCAGGAAAAACCACAACGCCAACTTTCATCATTATAATTGGATTCTCAGATATTTAATTTGAATCTAGCCAAAGCACATTTTTATGCGTACAGAGAGACTGATCGACATTATCAAAGACAGTGCACGATAAAATGTCATGACGATAGATCTTGGCAAGGCACACACATCAATAATTCTCAGAGGAATGACTCTTGTTATTATGAAATGAGGCAAACAAAGAAGGTTTTTCAGAAATGATCAATGCTAGAAAAATTACTGCCAGAAATGTAATGATGTTTTTGGGCGTTTTGTAATTGCCGATTCTGTATGCCCAGCATGTTCAAAACTGTTGAATTTTTGTTGGCATCATATCTAAGACTAGTATTGGTGGTGTATGATACTCGAAATAAAATGTAGTTACAACTTGAACGGATTTTTGACAAAATTTCTTGATTCGATAAGCATCATACATAGGAATTAGAAAAACCTAAGCATCAAAAACAGCGATTGTGACTTTGCTTACCATGGGATTGTATATTCGTAATTCGTCACAGATTTCCTGCACTTTGGATTGAGCAGATCTCTTATCTTTCTCTTGGATGGTGAATTTTAACATCTTTGCAGTCTTGATTTTTGAAACTGCTTTTTTGGTTCCTTTAAGAACAAGATCATTTAGAATAGTATCTCCCTCAGGGTCACTGATACCAGGTTTGTTTTCGATAATCACATGAACATCAAAAATCGCCATCTGTGATCAAAAAATGAAATTGAGGTTAATCTATCTTCCGAATAATTTTACGCTTTTATACTTATTTTTAGATGTATATCAGGTATCCGGTTCTGAGGACTTGTATTGTTAAAGATATCACCATCTCAGTACCGGCTACTCGGAATTCATAGTGTCTTTTACATATTCAACATATTTTCTATAAAGACCTGATTCATAGTGAGGGTTTTTTATGATGAGGGATTTGTTTTTCAAATCTTCTTTGGAACGATACATGTCCTTTTCAAAAATTCCCTTATCATCAAGTACGATGCAGATATCTTGCCATACGGAAACCTCCTGAGGGTTTCTATTTGCAGTCGCATAATAAACATACATTAGCCGAAGTTTGTTATACTCGTCCAAACTCATATCTTTGCCAAGGACGTAATTTCTTTTCAAAATCTGAAAATAAATCATCCCGTTTTTTGACAACACATAATCAAAAAGTTTTGGGTATTCATCAATCTCAATCGGGTATAACGGATTTTTTTGATCATGCAACATCTAATTATATGAGCAGCCACAGATAACTGTAGTTTTTCATTAAATTCTGCATACGTATTCTAAAACAAAGTTTGAGACATGTGAAAAACTTGTGATCTCATCGATATGTGTTCGTTTCCGAATGCTGCAGTTTTTGATATTTCAAAAATTCAGCACATCATCACTCTGTTTGTAGAGTTGACAATATGCTTTTTATTATAAAACTAGAGACGTTTTTGCCTGTCGCTTGTACATTGGAATTTATACCTGAGTAGTTTAGACAATCACATAATGGCTAAAGGTAGGATGCGATATTGGAAAATAACTTCTGAGGAATTGGGAACATATGCATATGATGAGAGCAAATTACTTAATTGGGAAATAAAGTGCGTCAGAGAACCAGAAAACGAGGCACAGTTTATCGGGGTTTTTATGTATAGGAATGGAACGGCATATGACTATGAGTCGGTAAAGGGGATTTGCTATTATCACAACAATATTGAGAGAAAAGAACTCCCTTCAATTACCAATTTCCTACAAAGTAAGTTCAATGGTAAGGAAATGGAGAAGGGTGAGAGAGTGTTTCTCAAGGATTCTAAAGAAATCTATTCAGCAAAAGACATCAGTGATTTAGCAAAAGACATGGAAGCAAGATTCAACACCAAGGCGATTATTTCGCTAGAGTTTGAAGGCATTACGGCTGAGCAACTCAAAAATGCAGGGCTTCCAGAAGCAAAATTGTTGCCAATTCCCACTTGATTGATATAGCTTAAAACGCAAACATAACAGATGTCAGAATTAGAAGATATCGGTAAACACTTAGAAGAATTAAGAAAAAGAATAATCAGGATAGTGATAGTGATTGGAATTATCACAGCATGTATTTTATCAGTTCATTTAGAACCAATCCAAATAGAACAGACTACTTTGTATTATCCAGTACTGGATCCAGTAAACAATATTTCAGCTCAGATTACACAGCATATGAAAACAAATCTGGTGCCAGAGAGCGTACAGTTGATTCAGACTGCGCCAGGAGAGGCATTTTTTGCTCAGCTGTACATTGCCGCATTGGTTGGGATCATAGTGGGAATGCCAGTGGTGATTGTAGAATTAGTGGGCTTTATCAAGCCAGCATTAAAAGAGAATGAAATCAAGATTAGCAGAAGCATTTCAATTCCAGCACTGGGCTTGTTTATTGCCGGTTGTGTGTTTTCTTATTATTTTGTAATCCCATACATTCTAGAATTTTTATACAAATACGGGGAATCAGCAGGGCTCGTAACTTTTCTAAACATCATGGATTTTGTAACATTTGTTTTACAGTTTCTGCTAGCATTTGGATTTTCATTCCAGCTTCCAATTGTAATGTACGCGGTATCTGCATCAGGTGTGATAGATTCAGACTTTTGGAGAAAAAATATCAGATATGCGATTGTCATAATCGTGATTTTTGGTGCGGTGATTACCCCTGACGGAAGTGGGATTACAATGTGGTTTGTTTCCATTCCAATGATGGTACTCTACATTGCAGGGATGGTAGTGATCGAGCATAAAGAGCGCGTAGAGCGTAAAAAGTCGAACATTTAAATCTTAAATCAATCAATAGCAGACATGCAGGGAACTGAAATCATCATCGTGGTAGTTGTTATTGGTGTTTTGATTTTTGGTGCAAAGAAGATTCCAGAACTTGCAAAAACATTTGGAAAAGCAAAAGGCGAGTTCGAGAAAGGTAGGATAGAGGGGGAGAAGGAACTCAACGACTTCAAGGGCAAAATAGACAACCCTGTAAACGATAAAAAGTCAAAATCAGACTAGACTTCAGCAGTTTTTACAAAGTCATTCAAGATCTGTTCGTAATCCAATCGTGATTTATTTTTCCTAAACAACCTATGGATCTTCGTTTTTAATTTCAAATTTACATCTACCAAAATCTTTGTGCCATCCAAAACATCTATGAATTGCTCTTGGATGTGACTGCCCTTTCCGTCACCTCCAATTACAAAGACCTCGTGGAATACAGGAGGTATTGAAACATGCTTTGCCATAATCAGCAATTCTTCATCCCCAAGATTGAGATGTTCCTCAACTACCGAGACATTATTTCTCACTGAACGGGTTCTAACTGAGGGAAAATGTTGCGGGAATAACTTCTGATAATTTTCAAAATCAGAGAAAATTTTAAACACATGCTCTCTTTCTGCGTTAACTGTTTTTTCAAAGGAGAATTTTGTCAACGGCGATTCAGAAGGTGCCCCATCGCGGGTATAAATTGTGCTCTATGTTGAATTGGTCTAGGCACTTTCCAACGCCATGATTTACGATATCATCGATGGATTTTGGCTTGGTATAAAATTCTGTAACAGGAGGCAAAATGACTACGCCCAATCTGGACAGCTTCAGCATATTTTCCAAATGAATTGCGGAAAAAGGGGTTTCCCTGACCATCAAAATTAGTTTTCTAGACTCTTTGATTGTGACTCCGGCAGCCCTTGCAACTAAAGTGTCATCATACCCATTTGCGATTGCGGCCAATGTTTTCATACTACACGGCGCTACAATCATACCATCGACTCTATGAGTGCCACTAGAGACACTTGCTGCCATGTTTTTTTCATCCGAAATATCGGTTGCCAGCGATTTCACATAATCAACAGTATGCTCTGTTTCCATGGAGACACACTTTTCACCCCATTGAGACATTATCAAATGAGTTTCAACACCAGTCTTCTTTAGAGTCTCAAGCGCCCTTATCCCATATATCACTCCTGTGCTGCCAGTGATGCCAATAATTAATTTCAACAGTTAACCTTGGAAGAAGAGGGTATTTTATCTATTAGACAAGACCGATTGCTTGCCACTAGGGATTATCAGGCACGTTATCTTCATCACGCTCAGATGCGCTTTGCGCTTTTCTTCGTTTTAGCCACAAGGACAAGCCGCCTGCCACCATTGCAGTCAGCAAAATAATTCCGGCCATTTGAAGTTCAAGATGATAAAACACATCCAGAGTCAAGACATCAATTGAAAAAAATCTATTGATTTGTACCGATCAGCAAAATCAAAAATTAGCTATATTAGATCCCAATATCTAATCAAGTTGTGATTAGGAGTTCTGAGATCAAGAAGATAGTAAACGGGTACTCGGATGTCAAGATCGGGGTTCTTGGCAGTCATTCCGCGCTAGAAATCATGGACGGTGCGAAAGACGAAAATTTCCAAACCACAGTTTTTTGTCAGAAAGGAAGAGAGGGACCATACCAAAGATTTGGACGAATTGCAGACGAGATAATAGTCTTGAACAAATTCAAAGAGATGGCATCGGCCAGATATCAGAAGCAGCTCAGAGACTCCAACACAATCATAGTTCCGCACAGGTCACTTACAGTTTATCTGGGTTACAAAACAATAGAAAATTCGTTCAAGGTTCCAATTTTTGGCAATAGAAAATTGTTCCAAGCTGAAGAGAGAACCGCTAAGAAAGGGCAGTATTACCTGTTAGAAAAGGCCGGGATAAAATATCCAGAGATATTCAAGGATCCAAAAAAGATCAACAAGCCATGCATAGTAAAGGTTCAAGAAAAAAATAGGCCGCTTGAAAGGGCCTTCTTCACAGTTTCGTCCTACAAAGACTATGTAGAAAAATCAGAAGCAAAAATCAAGCAAGGGATTATCGCAAGAAAGGATCTTGAGAGAGCAAGCATTGAAGAATTGGCAGTAGGAACATACATGAATTTTAATTTTTTCCACACTCCAATTTCGGATCAGGTGGATTTCATAGGAATTGAGCGCAGGTTACAGACCAACATTCACGATTACAACGCGCTTCCAGCAAAACAGCAATTGGACATTGACATCGAATTGCAAAACATAGAGGTTGGACATACGCCTGCAAGCATCAGAGAGTCATTACTGGAAAAAGTCATCAAGATAGGAGACAGATTCGTAGCTGCTGTCAAGAAGGAATACTTCCCAGGAATTATCGGGCCATTCTCGCTTCAGAGCGTAATCACAAAAGATTTGGAATTGGTAGTGTATGATGTATCTTTACGTGTTCCAGGGAATCCGATAGTTGCAACAACAAGCCCATATACAAAATATCAGTATGGAGAGACGTTTGGAGTCGGCAGGAGGATTGCGATGGAGATCAGACGTGCACAAGAAGAAGGGCGTTTAGATGAGATAGTGACATAGCATCACTTCAAATGAATGACCAAATCGTTCCAATTACATCTTAGAAAAAGATCAAGAATAGGCTCCATCTATAATTTGCAAATCAGAAGCCAATAAAATACTGGATCGTAAATTAGAAAGTAAAAAGGCGCAACCCCCTGACTGCAGAGCAATGAGAGATTTCCTCTCTTTTTCAGTTCGTTAAACGACTGATTGCCTTTTTCG
>JAGQHE010000041.1 GCA_020431995.1 Candidatus Nitrosopumilus sp. | reverse complement strand
TGGACCAGTCAGTACGATAATAGAGATTCTCAAGCTTGGTGTTGTGCATATTGTAAACAAGGCAGCTGAGCTGAGAAAAGATCTTAACGAATACGTAAATGATTTGATGAACCTGTACAAGAAGGAAGAAACTATAGTCATCCTGTTTGATCAGACTCGTACTGGTGTCAAGGAGTTTTTGGACAAGACGAATCTTGATACTGCCACTGAAGAATTTGAGGAGAGTTGCAAGAATAGCTTGGCAATGGCAGGCCAGTGTCCTACAAAGGCGCAGCAAGACGATGCAAAGCGATTCATGGAAAAGGGAATTGGAATCGTCAAGGATTTTTTTGCAGACTTCAAATCCCAGTATGAGGAGTTTATCTCTGACACAGGGGGGATATTTGTAGGACCGGTAGGTGACAATGCAATTGAGGATCTCTTGGAGATAAAAGATGCTGAGCAGACATGGGATCAGATTACAAGACTTGATGTTCAAAGCAAGCTAAAAGATCTATACAATGACGCACTTAGAGCATGGGAGATAGATATTGACGGACTGGATGATGAGAAAAAAAGGGAGCTAGAGTCGTTTTGGAAAGGTGAGCTTGAAAAGTTGAGTCGTGGTCTGGTTGCTGCAAGTGAGGATACTGTATTTGACAGGTTGAAAAAATATTATGAGAGTAAAAAACTGCTAAAAGGCAAAGTAGAAAACTCAAAGGGAGGCCTACAGTGACTTGTCTGCAAAAGAATATACCCGTATACCCGATGATACGGACGTAAAGACTTGGATTACTACCGATGCTGTAACTGATCCTTTCTTGCAAAAGGGGTTTCGTGTAACTTGGATTGACTGGGACAGCAGTTTCAGGGACAGTGACTTGCAGATAGAGGACGTGATTGTTGGATACGATGATGTTTCTTTTGAGTCATTTTTGGAGCCTGGCAAGCACGGAAGCGCGATAGGACAGTACGGGGAGACCACATACTGGCAGAATCTTGGAGTCAAAAATGGCCACGCCATTACACTCAAAGTATTTCGCCAGGGGGCAAAGGAGCATCTTTTGATACCTGGCAAGCTTTTGGCAAGACGGTTCTATTACGATTCTGAGGAAAAACGCGCGCTTGGTCCTGGAGGTCCCCCAAGCATGTCAAGTGATGGTTTCTCAGGCTCATGGTCTGGATGGTACGAGAAGCTTGTCTGGAAGATGTCCTATATTTTGGATGGCGGATGGGATCACAGACGAATTAACAACAAAAAGGAGATGGAAGAGCACGACTCGCACAAGGAAAGAATTGACTATATCATGGAGCATTATCCTGGAAAGTTTGCAGATCTAGTACTGTCTGACTGGCAGAAGGTACATGAGAACCTGAGTGGAAAGGAGGTGGGCTATGTGGACTTGGAGTACCGCGAGATTGGTGCCAAAAGAATTGAGACAGTAAGGCAAGAGGCAGATAATGCATGGGCAAAGATGCAAGATGAACTGGATATAGTTCCCGCATTTCCTGCAGCTGATGTTGATGACAGGGACTCTGTAAAGGACAAGACAGTAGAGCTGCCATGGATCAGCCAGAGAAACATCATAAACGACTTGGGCCAAACCTTTGCAGTAATTGGAGGAATTACAGAAGGGTACTATTTTGTCAGGCTATCTGATTCTGTTTTGGTAAGGAGGTTTTATGATGCGATGTACCAGTACAAGTCGCAGGTAAATCCTCAGCTAAAAGAGAGGTATCAATATGTTGGAAGAATTACTGGAGAGCCTGGTTTGGTCACATATGACGGAAGAGCGGTAACTGGTTTGATGGTGGATCTTGTTGCAGCAAGGGTGGGAGACGGTGAGTTTTTTGTGGACCTGCGCTCAGAGGATGCAGGATTTGCAGGACACGAAAAGGTCAGGGAGTTTGTCCCAGTAAAGATCTCTGATGATGCCACGCCTCAGCAGGTAATAGAGGCAATGATTTTGGCAGTAAAACTTGCACATCAGGAGGCATGGCAGAGACTCTTTGCTACATGGCAGGCAGAAAGATACTGGGTGGGCAGAGTAGTGTTTAATCCGTCATACGTTCCGCGCGGCCTGTTTTCTACGGCATGGGAGCAGTCACGTAGATTGGTGTCTGATAGAGTTTATGATGTTCGAGTAGACAAGACAGGCCCAATGCGCAGAATCATTCAGAAAAACCGCGATATGGGATGGCCGAGTGTTGACGAGGTCGATGTTTTCGTTGATCACTATGAGCTGTTGGATGGAAAGTATCGCAGTTTCTTGGACATAAATGTGAGAAGGAAATGGACCCTGCAGAGGCTTGACGAAGGGCCGTGGAGAATCACCACGGTTCAGGCAATCTAGCATTTCCATTTGACCAAAAATTTGGGGTCTATCTAAAGACGCAGCAATCATCATCATTGCTTAATTTAACACGGTCAGTTTTAATCATCTATCACTGATCAATTCAGATTCAACCTCGTCGCCCATCACTTTAAGCCATGTGCTTTGGATAGCAGGTAACAGCATGATTGTCCTTGTCAAGAGGACAAGAACGTATCATGGCAAGTCATAAGCATTACGAGCTTTCCCACATGTCTTTCCAGACTAACACCGTTTTCAAGAATCTGATTTGCCAACGTGTTGAGACATGCATTCTTGTTTTCCGTAACCCCTTAGTTTGCAGCAGTTGTTTGCACATATTCTGAACGTAACTGAGGATGTTTTCTTTTTGTTCACTTTTACAGCAAACTATGCAATTGAACTCAACTAACCAGATATAGAATGTCAATTGGATCTTAAGACCAACAACGGTGAGTTGCTTGGTGAAAGTTCCAATTGTTTATCATCAAGCGGGAATAGTATTTAGATCATTCTGGTGAATCATACGTCTTGCTTTTATCCATATTTTGCAACGTTACATCATGAGCAATCAAGATAATCAAAACAAATCAAGCTTGGAAGAAGTACAATGGCTGTCATGGATTTTTTATGAGGATTAGATCTCTGTCTTAAATTCAAGCAGTATGGAGTTTTCAGTGTGCTCAGATTTTATGTTTGCGCCCAAGTCTGAGAATATTGTATTGTAATATGTCTCAAAAAACAGGGACCATTTTTCTCCCATGTCGTGATACATTACTAGTTTGACTGTACCGTCATCTGAATATTCTTTAATGGAGAAACCTGATGATTTTGCACGGTTTTTCAGTATTGATATCCATTCGTCAATGCCGTATTTTCCGCGCATCGACAAAGCAATCTCTTTTGAGCCGCTTTCTGCGGCATTTCTTGAAATTTGGACGAGTGTTTCGCTGTCTACATTTTTTACGATCTCTTTTAGGGCAGATTTTAGCATGACGACCCATCCAACCTCATGTGCGAAAAGATCCCAGCTTATATGAGAATCAAAAATCTGATTGACATATGTGTTGAGACTGAGTTGTTCCTCCCTTGAGACATTCTTTAAAGACTCTAGTGTCTTTTTGTTGATTCTGAAACTTGCATGCTCTGTTGCAGCCTTCTTTTTCATGCCTATGTTTGGCAAATCATGGATTTTAATCTAGTCAAAAGGGATTGTTGGTTTTGATTGATTGTTGTGGTACACTGTACCACATAGTATACCAATTAATTATATTCATTAAAACAGACTGAATCTGTGAATGAAAACTTGTCATATGTCTCAGACGAGAATTTTGATAAAACAGAAGTGAGGAAAGTCACAGCAAGTTCATTCTGGCAAATCCAGGGATAAAAATGAGTCCGAACATTGCATTAAATTCCAACTCCAGATTTGAGTGTAATAGATGCGGCAAGAAACAAGTCATCACAGATTTTGATTCAGGTGAAGCCTTTTGCAGTAATTGCGGGTTTGTAATCAATGAAAGGTTGGAAAATTTCCAGCACGAGTCAAATCAGACGGCATCACAAGATACCTCAAGAACCGGTACACGCATAACTTTGTCTAGAAATGATTTTGGGCTTTCCACCGTTATTGGCTCTCAAAACAAGGATTCACGAGGAAACATGATTTCTTTTGACATGTTGTCTACAATGAGAAGGATACGAATCCAGGATAGCAGGAGCCATCTTGCAAGGTGCTCTGATGCAAGTTTCAAGGTGGCGTTTGATTTTCTTGAAAGAGTTCAAGACAAGCTTGGTGTGCCTGACAGTGTAAAAGAAACTGCCGCACATATTTACCGAAAGGCATCAGAGCGAAGAATCACTACAGGAAGGCAGATCTATTCAGTGATTGCCGCATCAATGTACATTGCATGTAGAAATACACAGACACTGAGAAATCTGAGTGACATTTCAGAGGCTACAAACATCAAAAGAAAAAAGATCTCTCAGAGNNTATCGTGCAATTGTAAAGCAACTGGATTTGAAAATGTCCGTAGTCAATCAGACTGACTATGTTTTTAAAATAACAGGCACCCTGAAGGCATCTGCTGCAACAAGAAACCTTGCGTTGGATATTCTCAAGAAGGCAGAGAAGCTCGACATGCTTGCAGGACGAGATCCAGTGGGAATGGCAGCAGCCTCAGTATATTATTCCAGTTGGATACGTAGTGAAGGGTTTACGCAAAAGCAAATAGCTGATGCATCAAAAATAACTGCAGTAACGGTCAGAAACAGGTTCCATGAGATTAGAAAGAATGTCACATTGCAAAATGGCAAAGCAGAAGATCCTGACATTGTGGCCAATCCACACAGCAAATCAAAACCAAATTCAGGGAGGAATCCTCATGACAAGATCCTCTAGCGTGGCCTTTGTGCTGATTAAATGCAAACAGGAATCAGTCAGATATGTTGTAAATCAGATTGAGGAAATGAAGTCTGTAAAAGAGATCGCACTTGTGGATGGCCAATGGAAGATAATCGTAAAGATCGAATCCGGTGACCTTGATGGCATACGGGAAGCCATAAGATGGAAACTGCGAAACATACCGGAAATCGAATCAACCCTGACACTGGTAGAACACACGAAATGAAGGTATGAGATAGATGACGATGAAAAACAATAGAAGGTTTAAGAACTCAGAAGGTGTCACATACACACTATGAGAACATGTATTGTTTGTAGAAGAAAATTTGAGCATTGGTGTGATGATGTGTGTTCCTTAGAATGCTCAAATCAATTAGAGCATTAAAAAATTAATGATCATTATCAAAAAAATCGGGACAATCCAAGATGCCATTGTGAGATCAATGAAGATTCATGGTTAAAACTGCAATCAAACATCTAAAGCTGATGGAGTAAGCAAAACAATCCCAGACTTGCTTGGAGTGAATCTTATCATGACAGTGTCTTTCCCAAACACATTATCTTTTACCTCTAACTGTTTTGGGATCTGACCGTTAACTGTAACCAACATTTTTGATGCCAGAAGATCACTTGGAATACACATTACCACGTATTGCGATCTGCTTATTGGAAATTACACCATACCAATCTCGGATACAGATTTAAAGTCAGATGTTATTGCTGGGCTTTGAATGCCTACTGTGGGGTTATTTTGCACTGTTTGCGGCTGGAACTTTTTCCTACGATCTTCTGTCAGATGACTGATTTCGTATTCTTCCGAGTCTTCAATGTCTAATCACATTAACCAAAACAAAAACCAATCATGGGAAGAAGTGCAAGGAGCATCTTGATTTTTTTTATGATTACTAGTTTCTTTGATTCTGGCATGTGTTTTTGATTTTGAATGAATCCGGCATAACTGATCAGAATTCTTTATGAACTTAGGTTTTGTCTAGTAGTATTATGAAACATTTTGTGATTTTATTGGTCGTGATATTTACCGGAATGATTGTTGCTCCTATGACTATTCCACAAAGTTTTGCACTATGCATGGTCAATGAAGACTGGTCGGATGCTCCGTGTTGGGGAAGGCGATGTGCTGGAAATGAGCCTGCATGCATTGATCCTAACTGGTGGAAAGAAAGGTGGGCACCATACTATGAGTATAAAGGAAAAGACTGGATGGAGGCAAAAAAGCAAGAACTGCTTTCTGCCATAGAATCAAAGACACTTGCAGACTGGCTATCACTTACCGTAAATAGTACCAACAAAAATGTCCATGATTATTACCATTACATGGGAGAAGTTCCAAACCGTTATGGGGTGAAGGTAAGTCAGGCATTTGCAGGCTGGTATCCCCCACTAAAGCAGCTAAATATAGGAATGTCCCCTAATGAGTTGTTTTGCAGGACCGATTTTTCCCTTATATTCAAAACAGATTCCTCTCCTGCATGTGTTTCACATGACACCCATGTCAAACTGTATGAGCGTGGATGGACCAAACTTGTTCCAATATATGCAGATGTCGGCAAAACTGGAACATACAAACTTGAATTAGACGAGAAAGCATTTGACGTGAAATACTCTGTTTCGGGGGCAATGTTAGAATCAATTGAAAAAGATTCTGAGGGACATCTGAATATCATAGTGGGCGTATTTCGTGAGGGCCAACTTACCATAACAGTCCCATTTGATCTGATTGTGGACTCATCTCAAGACTGGGATGAAAATTATGTCGTACTTGTAAACGGAGTTGAAGTTGCATATGATAAAAAAATCAACGTGAATGAGCAAACTCTAAAAATTCCACTTGCAAGCGATTCCAATCTCGTGCAAATAATTGCAACGCGTCCTATTTCAGGGGATTGGAAATGAAAGCCACGCTTTTGATATTGTTTGCACTGATTATGATCCCTACAACTGCATCATTTGCAGAAAAATCAGAATGCAACATAAATGACGAGCAATCTGTTAGAGCAGTCCTGAGTGAAGACATGGTAATTCAGAAATTTCTTGAACGGCACCCTTCTGCAGAATTTGTACACAATCCAATGCATGACGAACCAGGAAATCCTTGGGCAACATCAGAATTTTCACAGAATGGGATCTCACTCGTAATCATAATTTCAGCATATGATGAGAGTGGTGGATGTTACGGGATTCAGGGATATTCTGTCAGTTACGATATGCCACCGACAGGAGTAGGAGTGATCTTGAGTCGCACACAAACTTTTGAGTCTGACCAAAAGAATGAAGCAGTTCAGGCCATAATCAGCACAACGAATCCTCCAGAGCAAATCAAGAACGGGGTCCCCATAACTGAAATAAAATGCAGGGAAGGTCTTGTTCCAACCTTCAAGAGAGACAGGGTGACTCCTGCATGTGTGACAGAAACCACTTGGAATGAGCTCATCCTCAGGGGGTGGTCCCCGCTCAGGTTGGGAATGCCTGCCGAAACCAACATCCTGATAACATATGATGCCCAGTCAGTCTATCCTATGAGACTTGTTCAGGACTTTAATTCTGAATTCTTGATGGCCAACATGATCTATTGGGTGAATAATGATGTCATATCTCATTCCATAATTGCAGAGGACGATAGCTGGAATGTGGGTCCCATAGAATCAGGAGGGATAGGCACAACTACGTTTAATCAAACTGGTGTCTACCCATACCACATCAAAGAAAATCCAAATGCCGAAGGCAGGTTGATTTTTGAACATGCTGAACATGAACCTTATGAACCACAGCAATTGGACATTGCAAACATTGAGGACAGGCACATCCGCCTGAATCCTGCAGACACGTGTGCAACCATATCACTTGAATTGATGTCTCCAGATGAACTGGGGCAAACAAGGTCAGGAACCAAGGACGTCGTATTTTTAGAACTTGACAAAAAGGACATTGAGGGGATGCCAATACTTGATGAACTGATAAGGGCGACACATTATCTGGAGTTTCCTGCAAATGACTACTCTCATGCAGAGATGGGTTTGAGGGAGCTTGTGGATT
>JAGQHE010000040.1 GCA_020431995.1 Candidatus Nitrosopumilus sp. | reverse complement strand
TTTTAGACATTGTCCAGTTTTGTCCAAGATTGCCTAACTGTTTTGTCCAAAAATGTCTGAAAATGTCCAGTTTAGTCCACAAATGTCAAGCAATGTCCCAAATCTTGGTTCACAAACAAAACATCAGGAGAAGAAAAGCCTTGTAAAAAAGATGCAGGAGTAAGGAGAATGATCTAGGAATCCCTCTTCATACAATTCTTAATAATTTCAAACTCCATATACAATCATTGTCTGAGAACAAGGGGCATGTTTTTGTGCTGATGACATGCGAGGACAATCTAATGGGTACTGTCATAGAAGAAATACGATCAATGCAGACTGTAACCCGAGTTGACAGTGTGCAAGGAATGTATGACGTTATTGTTCAGCTAGATGCCCCAAACGAGACGATAAAGGAGACGATAAGAACAAGATGCGATACATCGATGGTGTGCGTTCTGTGTTGACCCTGTTTGAGTATGGGACTTCTCAGATAACACCATAATTATAATATGCAACTAATTATGAGACTGTAATTCTTCATCGTTTTATGACTTTTTTTAGATGGGTATGATGTATCCTAATTTGAATTATGAAACTTGGCTTTGCGTTTGGATCTTAGGTGAGAACTACAACAGAGACATTTCATCCCCTCATAAAGCAAGTATACGTTGCAAGGCGTGCATCTTTTAGCATTATCCGAATATTTACTCTTCTCTGATCTATATCGTTCACAAATTCCTCGGCAAGTCATTTTGCAAGATGGGGAATGTAAAGATTTCTACAATCAGAACATAATCTTAAATTTTTTAATGAACAACAAGAAAAGAGTTTGTCGCAATTACTGCAATGTTTGAAGGTTACTGCAATTGTCATTGCATTACTTTGTACATAGAGAGATTAAAACAAAATCTTGTTTCTATATCGTTATTCTAGTATCAGATAATTACATGAATTCCAACTAACATTAGATAAATAACACGAAGAAGCAACCTAAGACATGGTAAAGACATTTAGCTGCTCTCATGTCCATTCTGAATGCTCGTGGAGTGCAACTGATAATACCGAAGAGGGTCTAATGAAAAAGATAGCAGAACATGCAAAACTGCATGGACATGACACGATAACTCCAGACCTTGAGAAAAAAGTGAAGTCTCTAATCAAAGAGGCATAAACACTTCTTTTTTATTATTCATGCCAATTCTAAAATTGAATTGGGATCTTAAGACCAACGACGTTCAGTTTATTCCTCTCTTGGGAGCTTGCCCTTCTCATCGAATTGGTCTTGAATATCTGATGTGGCATTTCCATATTGTATATTCAAATTCTTGTTAAGACCAATGATCTCATTTTGTGTAACCTTTGCTTTCTCTTGGAATATTTTCATGGCCTCAAAAGATGATTTACCTTCATCTAATGCGTTTTCCTTGGCGTCATGTGCCTCTTTTGTTAACTTTTCTGTAAACAAGAACTGTTGCCAAAATATTCCCCTTATCGAACTATCCACATCTGCTATGAATCTGTAAAATGCATTTCTAGGACTGTAATACTCCATTCTTTTTTCAGAATCCTTCAAATCCTCTTGCAATTTTGCTTCTGCCTGCATTCTTTGTTCGTCAATTTGATGTTGTTCTTTATCAATTTCTTTTTTCTTTACTTCTTTTTCCTTTTGTTCTTCAAGTTGTTTGATCATTTTTGAAAAAGGATCAAGTTCGACATCCCCATCAGTTATTTTAGGTTGTGGTGGTGTTGTAACTTTTAATGGATTTGTTGGCAGACTCTCTGATACTTGATATGTTATTTCAGCGTCTGTGAACCTGTTGTCTTTTTTTGCATAAACTGTAATGGTATACTCTCCTGTTTCTGCAGGGATCATGGATGTAACATAGAATTGACCTGTAGAATTAGTTGAAGTTTTTATTTTTTCAGAAGGAAAATTGACCTGAATTCGTACATCTGAAACAGGGCTTTTGTCCAACGTGAGTGCATGACCACTTACAAATGGGTATTGGCCTGCCTCAAATTCGGATAAACTGTTAATCGTAAATGTGAAATCATCTGTCGCCCATGCAGGATTGGCTGAAAACAAACCTAGCATGAATGAAAATAATAACATGTAAGAAATTTTGAACATGAATTGGTTTAGAAAAAATGAAATTAATTCCCAATATCCAAAAATATGATCAGTTTATTGTAAATTTGTAGAGTCGGATCGAAGATTGTACCAATCTTTAAAGTCAAGCCACTATGATGGATAACACTTCTGGTTCACTTAGTGGAGTCAAATTTCTTATGTTATCCCATACAAAGATAGTGGCTTTGTAAGTTCCTTGGGATTCGGGTGTCCATGATAGCGATACATCGAATATTTGTTTATTGATAAGCATTCCTGAAAACCATGATATTGAAACCACTTGCTCAGAATCATCTTGAATTTGTACCAAGTAAGTAAACAATTGATTTTGTTCACTATTATTAATGACATCAGCTGAAATCTGGACAGGATTTTCATCAGACGCGTATTTTAACGGATTTCCTACCCTGTCTGTTAATTGGATCTGGTCTGTATCGATTATTTCTTTAAAATTTGATTTCATATGTTGACTTGCAAGCATATTTTCTTCTTTTTCGCTATGCATTATTGTAGAACCATTAGAAGAAAAGTCAAAATAAGTAAATTCCACAGTACTTAGATCATTAACATATAGTTGCGCAGAGTACAACCCATTGCTGGTAAAATTCTCATCGATATCCCGATTTATTTGGAAATTACCATCATAATCAGACACTGTTGTGTCAAGTACCACAAAATTATTTTCTGAGTCTCTGATGATTATTGAAACTGGTTCATTAACATCCAAGTCTCCTACGCTTCCAGAAAACACTATCGTCTCTCCTTTTTGATAAAGAAGTTTATCTGAGAAAATAGACTCCACATCTGCATAAGCTGGAATGCTTCCAGAAACTATTGCAGCAGTCAATGCAAGAATAAAAAATTGTTTGAACATATTTTGTAATTGTTTTTCGAATCTAAAATTTACTGTATGAAACAAAGTAATCTTGAAAATCAACACAAACTTAGTCAGATTGATGATCGTATCAGGCAATAAAGTTGTGAAACATTATTTCTAAAAAAAGAAATAGTCAATCATACCTTGGAAGTTTCCCATACTTGTCAAAAGTAGATTGAACTGAATCATTTGCTAATCCATGTTTGATGTTGAGGTCTTTTGTAATGTCAATTAATTGGACTCTTTTCGTAGCGGAAGCCTTGTAATATGCCTCTCTTGCTTCTTGCAGTGAATCCCCGTTATCTAGAACTGATTTCATTGCTTTTCGTGCCTCAGATACCTTTTGTTGCTGAAAATTGAACATATCCCAGTACACTAACTGGATGTCGGCAGGTTTTGAAGACACAAAACTGGTAAAGGATGCCTTTGGCGTATGATCTTTGTATTTGTCAGTCATTCTGTCAAGTTCTTTGTTTAATTCCTGTTTTGCAACGGCCCTTTGTTGATCAATGAATTTTTTGTGTTCTTGTTGTTTTTTCTTTTCATCATTGATTTCAGCCATTTGCTTTTTCATCATCTCTATCTTTTCAAGTATTGACTTTGCAACAGGGTCTTTGTTAATTTGTTCAGCGTTTCTTACTGCAAAATCATTATCTTGCATTGTTTGTGCAAATGCTTGAACCGATTCATTTACTGAAACAGTTGATAACAACATGATTCCAAATACCGTGCTATAGATTACATGTTTTGAATTATTCCTAGTCATTGAACATAATTTTTTATTTTTTTATTTAGTGATTATTAACAATAAAATAGCAATCTTAATCTTCAACAAAATTAATTATGTGCAGTTCAAATTCAATCTTGTATCATAAAGTTCTAAATGCAAACTATGATGAAGAAAACATTGCAAACTAGAACTGATAAATTTGGATTATTATCTATTGTAATTACTGTTGTAGCCAGTGTGTGGTTATTTGGATTTGCAGATGATGTTTTTAGTGTATTTCAAGATGGTTCAGATGAAATTTGATGTGCTGTTTTATGAAAACTTTCTTGAGCAAAGAGAACCCTCTATTGCTGAAGACATTCTTCAAGAAAATACCGTGCCACTGCTTTCTCAACCTGTCTTGAGTGAATCCACACCATCAAATTCTGTAAAGAAACCAGATCCATTCGATCAGTACCTGATGAATCTATAATTCAACATGTTGAGAATGAGATAAAACAAGTTGAACCCAAAGTCTCCCTTGAGAGAAAAATAAAACAATTAGAAAAGCAAACTTTCATTCTTTCTGGTGATGGGAGTAGCTATGAGGGTGCAACACATTTGTCTGAACATACACGACTGGATTTTGAATTAAATCCAGTTTCAGGTACAAAACTAGATGAATTTAATATTAAAAGTGGAACTCTCAATGTTGGTGGCCATACTTTTGTAATTGACGGTGGCTCTGTAATTTTGGATCAAGATACAATTTCAATTAGTATCGAACATGATGATCATAGAGATCCATATCTTGATATGACTGGAACTGTAGTGGGTTCAATCATAAATGATGAAGACCTTGCCATTTCTTTTGAGAATCAATTACTTAGATTGACAAAAGAAGACCAAACTCCATTACATCTATCTCTTAAGTTAGTGATGAAAATTAAGGATTAGATGATATTCTAAGTGTTAAGATTTGGTGTTTTTATGTAATAATAAATGTGAGAGTTTCAAACTTGATGGGATTTTCAATAAACTAAGTTATGGAAATGGTTTCAAATGGTGTTCGTGCTGTTGTAAGTTTTTACGAATTAATAAATTTCGATGTCCTTGCTGTAATGCTACTCTCAGATCTAGTCCTAAAAATAAGATTAATAGACAATTAGGGTTTCTCTAGATGATTTTTCTTTTTCCTCATTATTCCAAAAAAGAAGCTGATTAGAATGCCCAACATAATTAATGATAAAAACAAATCAAATGAATCGTCGTCAAATGGTAATAATTCTTGGAGTGCTTCTGTCGCAAGATAAATGGTAAATAATGAAAAAGCTAATGCGATGTATTTTAATTGAGAGACTCCAGTTCTTTTATATGCAGAAACTGCCATGATTGTTAATACTATTGATAGTCCCGCAATGGCAATCGTTACAGATCCTGCAATAAGATCATCTTGAGTTACAATGTCCCCCGGATCATCAAATGGATTGAGGTAATCAAGCTGTAGAAAAATATTTGATATTGCCAATAAATATGATTCAAACATTCTATATCTTCATTACTTCTGTTCAAATGCTGAAAAGACATCTACCATGTTGTTAATCATAGAGTTCCATGTTGTTGATTTGCATTTTCTAAGATTCTCTAATACATTTTCTCTGCTGGTAAGATGATAAAGGGTGTATTTTCCAGAATATTCTGACTCTACAATTTTTAAATCCAATAATCTTTTCATGTGCCAACTAACAGTTGAAGATGATAATTCAACTCTTTTTGCTATATCTTGATGCGTAGAAGGTTCATGTTGGAGTAAATACAAAATGATACGTCGAGGAGATTCTAAGTTGAATACAGAAAGTACTTTACCGTCAGACTCATTTATGTGATAATAATTTTTGTAAAACTTTGTTTTGACTGATTTGATTTTTCCTTCTTTTTCAAGAACATTAAGATGATATTGAATTGTACCCATTGAGAATCCAAGATTGCTCTTAATTTTTCTTAGATGGGAACTAGGGTTGTTAATTATGAACTCTAAGATCTTTGTCTGTGGGGATTCTAGCATTTCTGACAATCTTTACCTGTAAAATCAAGAATTTAACCTATTCTACAAATAATTACAGTTTTTTGATAAATTTTGTTTTCTCAGATCTAGACTTGTATCACAGAATGTTTTAGGCAGCGACTGAAAACACAAGTGGCAGGTAGTTTTTTCTTGACTGTTCGGCTGCTAGGTTCATCTATACTTGCCAATTTTTTTAGATTGTTATGAAAAATTACTCATGATAATATTTTCAAATTTAATCTTGTATCACAAACAAAGTATATTCAAATCTCAAAAAAGAGTAATTGATTATTCGTAGATTTTTCATCATTCCTATTACCATGGCAATTGGTTTGTCAGTCACTTTCTTTCTACTAAATTCTGATGACATAACTGATGTAAATCCAGATGGATTTGATGTGGACAAAGATGGAGTAATTGATTCTCTTGATAATTGTCCAACAGACACTAATTTTGACCAAGCAGACTTTGATTCAGACAAATTGGGAGATGAATGTGATATTGATGATGATAATGACGGAATTTCTGATTCTCTTGATCAGTTTGATACAGATCCTGAAGACTGGGCAGACTTTGACTTTGATGGGATAGGCTCATTCAAAGATACAGACGACGATAATGACGGAATTTTGGACATGGTTGACTCTGATCCTTTACCAATTTCAGAAAGTTTAGCAACAAAATACCTTCAAGATATACGCGTATGCGCTGACATGGATGACGGAACATTGCGTCTTGTGTGTTATTCTACGTTTTTTGGTAAGATTGCAGAAAACGAAGAAAATAATTCAAACGCACTGGAACTTTCAATAGCGTTATCTAAGATTGGAACCATTGATGACTGTCACTTTGTTTCTCATGAAGTAGGGCATGTCGCATTTAATGAAAGACCCAATGTTATTGAAAATCTAATTGGCATGGATGGAACTATGTGTAGAGGAGGATATTTTCATGGTGTTTTAGCTGCTTATTTTCATGAAACACAAGAAAACAACAAATCATTTCCATCTGACTATAAAGTAATTTGTAATGAATTGATAGGAACTTCAAACTATCAAGACTGTATTCATGGACTGGGACATGGACTGGTCCATTATTTTGGTGAAGATTTGAGTTCATCGCTGGAATTGTGCCATGACATGTCATTTTATCAGAACATACTATGCGTGAAGGGAGTGATGATGCAACAGACAGACAACATCTTAACCCGACAAGGAATTTCCAAAGATGTGATTTCTAATCTTTGCAATACCGAGTTAGAATCTCTTGATTTTGTTGAATGTAACATGTCTGTTGGAACCACTTTGGCATTTTTCACAAATCATACTTTTGATGAGGGTGCCAAATCATGTGAACTGATTGACGATGAAAAAGGCAAAAACTATTGTCTTGAAGGCTTACGATTAGAAATTGAAGATTCCAAAAAATATGAAATTAAACCCCTTACTAAAGATGTGAGGGAAAAATTCCAGCCACAATTCATTGAAGGAACTTCAAAAATTATAGACATACAAAGCCCTGCAGTGATTTCTGACTTCGAATTTATTCCACAAGCTGGCATAATCTCATTTTCAATTGACCGGCCTCAATACGTAATATTATACATTCCAAGTGAATTTGTCACATCAAAAATGGTGGTAACTGTAAATGGCCAAATTCCAAACGAGTTGGATGCAAAAAACAATATCTTTGGAGAAAAAGTTGCAATGATACGGTTTGTCCCAAATGATGCAGGATTGGTAATGATTACTCCATTATCTTAGTAATCAAGTAATGTAATCAACAATCTTTTCAATATATTACAACAAATTGAATATGTTAATAGACAAGATTGTTTAATTGACCAATTGCTTTGGAGGATCTTCTTTGGATTAGTTTTATCAGCATAGTGACAGCTGGCATCCTAATTGATCTTTTTTCGGATCACTTTCACAGATTTTTCAAAAGCCCAAATCAAAAGACAGCTTTAAACTGGAAATAGCTTGGACTGTAATCTGGATCTCAGTAGGAATAGGATTCGCAATTCCAATTCATTTTGTTTTAGGGGAAGCAAAGACAATAGAATATGTTACTGGTTACGCTCTAGAAAAAGCCCTTAGTGTAGACAATCTGATGGTATTTGTTCTAATTTTTACTTCACTTGGAATCTCGCACATATTGCAACATCGGGTTTTGATGTGGGGGATAATTGGTGCCATTTTTATGAGAACAGGGTTTATCCTGGCAGGCATCTCTCTTCTAGAATCATTTCATTGGATGATCTACGTGCTTGGCGCCATACTGATTTTTACCAGTGTTAGGATGATAACAAAAAAAGAAAAAGAAAGGTTAGACATTGAAAAGAGTTTTTCAGTCAGGTTTATAGAAAAATTCATTCCCATAGACTTATCTGGTAATCAATCAAGGTTTATCGTAAGGAAGCAAGGAAAACGGTTTGCCACAATACTCTTGGTAGCGATGGTCTCAGTTGAAATGACTGACCTAGTATTTGCACTTGATTCCATACCTGCTGTTCTGTCAATTACAGATGATGTCTTTATTGTCGTCACTTCCAACATATTTGCAGTTCTAGGACTTCGTAGTCTGTATTTTGTCATTGGCAGAGGAATTGAAAAGATGGTTTACCTGAAATACGGGCTCACGATACTTCTTGGGTTTATTGGAATCAAGATGACAATATCAGAGTTTTACAAGATTGACGTGGTGTATTCGCTTGTTGTAATTCTTTCAGTTTTGGGATTAACTGTGATGTGTTCATTGATAAAAACCAGTAAATCAAGGCACTAAACTTTTTGGATATGTTTTATTCATTTTCTAGCATCCGAGTTTGATTTTGAGATTTATGCATTATTTTGTTCCACGTGGGTACGAAATTAACATCACTAACTATATTCCCATGCATGCCGTGCTCCTGACTGAATTTGAACCACTTTACAGGGCAGAGCATCTGCCTCATGCATATGCCAAGAATGCAATCAGAAAGCATCAAAAGGTGCCACAAACCGGCCTTTTTTGCGCCCAGAGTATGCCTGAGGGGGCACACCAATCCTAGCAGCAATTTTACCAAGTCATGTTTGGCATGAACAATCTAAAATCAGGGCACAGCTTACGCTGGGTCTGATTTTAAAAATAAATCATCGTACAAGTCGTGTATGTATTCTGGATGAAAAATGATTCATCGCGCATAGTCTCTATGTAAGTGGCTGAACCGGTGTGTTGGTCTATTAGTAAAGGCTGGCTCACCACTCGCCGAAGCTTGTGATCTACACCACCTTCCTATCAACGCAGTCTTCTGCTGCCGACCTTCATCTTATGAAAGAATAACTTGTCTCGGGATAGGATTCGTGCTTAGATGCTTTCAGC
>JAGQHE010000039.1:26235-26707 GCA_020431995.1 Candidatus Nitrosopumilus sp. | reverse complement strand
TGAGAATGCTTCCAAGTGGATTTCTGAATAAAAATGCTAAAGTGATGATTGGTCCTGGAGTTGTAATCAATCCAGACGTTCTCAAAAAAGAAATTGAGGATTTTGATGTAACTGGACGTTCATTTATTGATAAAAATTGTGGTGTAATTGAGGAAACCCATCTACAACGGGATTCTCAAGGTGAATTAAAAGAAAAAATTGGAAGTACTGGTTCCGGTACTGGTCCTGCAAATGCCGATAGAGCAATGCGAGTTTTGAAACTAGCTAAAGACTTCAAATCACTATCCTCGCTTATTATAGATGTCCCTTTCGAGATAAATTCAGCACTTGATGCAAAAGAAAATGTCTTGATTGAAGGAACTCAAGGTACTTTTCTTTCTTTGTGGCATGGAACATACCCGTTTGTTACCTCAAAAGATGTCACTGCGTCTGGTATTTGCGCTGATATTGGTCTTGGGCCTACTAAAGTTGA
>JAGQHE010000039.1:3536-26116 GCA_020431995.1 Candidatus Nitrosopumilus sp. | reverse complement strand
GCTGATTTTGATTTTGATTTAGCTAGGCGTGCAATCATGCTCAATGGCGCAACACAAATATCTATCACAAAATTGGACATTTTGTTTTCAGACTGTGCAGGAAAAACTTCATTTACTGATTTGTCTGATGATGCAAAAGCATTCATAAAAAATATTGAAAATGAACTAAACACGCCTGTGACCATTATTGGAACTGGTCCATCTGTTAACGATGTAATTGATAGAAGAAATTAGGCTCCAAATTTTTGGATAAGTTTAATTTGATAATTGACATTTAATTTCTGTGGATAAATCACAGTCTCCTATTATTGATAAATTACCACGTTACATTCAAGTCCATTCAACTTTGGAATTCACTAGGCTGGTTTGTGCATTAGAGCGTGCACCACGTGTTTCTTTTTTACATGATCATGATGGTAAAAAAATTTTATCTGTACAGATGGATGTTTTAAAAGAAAAACCAATTGTATATTACACTCCACTAGAACATAATGGTCAGTATCTCTGTTACGGGTTAAAAGGTGGTAAAGAAGAGTCTGAAATTGTAGATACTACTTCTGATGCAAGTAAGATCTACTCTCCAATTATACGCATAAAATCTCTGCCGAAAACCTTGCAACCTGGTAATGGAACTCTAGATAGATACCATCCAATAGAGTTAGAAGATGTTTCAAGTCTTGCAAAACTTACATGGGGTTTTGAAGAAACTCCTTTTCCATTGTTTCTTTTTCCTCATAATGATAAATGGCTAATGGGTGTTTTTATGAATTTTAATGATGAAGGAACGTCATATTTTTGTCATGTTGTGTTGGAAAGTGATCCTAAGAAACCATTCCTTAAATTTTCAACCTCAAATAGAACTGAACCCATGTTTGTAGACAGCCCATCTGAACATGGTTATTCATATATTAAGATAATAAAATTAAAAGACACCCACCCACTTGTTGATTATGGTCACCTTCAAAACTAGACTTTCACAGATCTCAAAAACCAAAGGTAAAGTAATTCTTGCTAATGACTATGATCTATCTGTTAAAAATCTACGCGCAAAAACTATCCAGAATATCAAAGAACTCCATCCGTTTTTATGCGGAATTAAATTAAATTTCCATCTATTACTTCCTCTCAGTGGTAAAGAAATTCTGAAAATTAACCAGACAGCGCATCAATATGGTCTACAAACAATTGCGGATATCAAACTTAATGATATTGGAAATACAAATCAAATAACATTAGAACATTTATGGGATTTTGGATTTGATGCAGTGATTGTAAATCCAATAATGGGTCTGGATAGTCTAAAAAATTTAGTGAACTCTGCTCATAAAAATAAAAAAGGTATCATCACTTTATGTCATATGAGCGCACCAGAATCTAAACTATCATATGATATGGAAATAAAAATGGGCAAAAAACAACAACTGTATCAATTATTTCTAAATTGGGCCTTGATTGCAAAAGTTGATGGTATTGTGGTTGGAGCCACTTTTCCAAAAATCATCAAATACTGTTCTAAAAAAGCAGGAAAAAATCTGCATATTTTTTCACCTGGAGTTGGTACTCAAGGAGGGAATGCAGATGAAGTAATTTCTTCTGGAACTGATTATCTGATAGTTGGAAGAACTATTCTTAATTCTAAAAGCCCAATTAGTATGGCAAAAAAACTACATCTACAGAGTATTCGTAAGTAACATCTGTGCTCTTGTCAGTACTGTTTTTGCATTATCAAATGTTGTTTTCTCCATAGCTGATGTGAAGTCCATCCATATGTAACCCAAATGTTCATGTGAAATCCTCACATCCTCAGTTTTCGTTTCAGCTAAGAAAAATACTACTTTTTTATGAATTAATTCTCCATGATGTTGAAAATTATATTCGATCCATTCTTCAAAGTTCTCTGAAAATGTGATGTCTGTGATTCCCGTTTCTTCTTTAGTCTCTCTTACTGCTGCCTGATGCATAGATTCGTCTCTTTCTATTTTACCTTTTATGAAATCCCAGTGACCTGATGGGTAATGTAAAAGTAAAAACAATTTTTTTGAACCCTCTCTTCTGAATAATACAATTCCGGCAGATGTCTCTTCAATCATTTTCCTAGTCTTCTCTTCCTCTCTTGAAAAGTTCTAATCGCTCGCATTAAATCTATTTTTCTAAATTCAGGCCAAAATATGTCCATGAATACTAATTCACTGTACGCACTTTGCCACATAAGAAACCCGCTTAATCTTTTTTCTCCTGAGGTTCTTAAAATCATATCTGGAGATGATTGGGGTAAATGTGATGTGTATAGATTTGATTCAATTTCTTTCTTATCAATATTGTTGATATCTAGAGTCCCATCTTTGATCTTTACACCTATTTTTTTCACAGCGTCTACTAATTCATTTTGTCCTCCATATGCTAGTGCAATATTTAGAAAATGATTATCATAATTTCTTGTCACATCATCTAATTTTTTTAAAATTTCTCTAATTGAATCTGGAAGTAATTCAATCCTACCTATAGCTTTCACCCTCATTTTATTTCGATGAATTCTAGGATCGTTGTATAATTTTTCTAATCTCATACGAATCAACTCATAGAGATATTCTAATTCATCATCTTTTCTATCTAAATTTTCTGCTGAAAGTGCATATAATGTAACAATTTTAATATTAAATTCATCACACCAGTCAAGAAGGTTTTCAACAGCATCAGCTCCTTTCCAATGCCCTTTCTTTGGTATTGTCAAATGCATTTTGGCCCATCTTCTATTTCCATCTAAAATTAAAGCAACATGGTTTGGAATATCGCCACTCTGAATCTCATTTTCCAACCGTCTACTGTAAATCTTATAGAGCCCAGACATGTGAAAAATTACATCAATTATTTTGCTAAATTCTTGTCACCCTAAATACTTCCGGCAATTGAAAATATCAGTGTTTTTCAAGTCATGATGAGTTATTATGAAATCTAGTCTGAAACCATTTCTTGATGTTTGTGTTTTCTATACTTTTTAAAGAGAATTGTGGCTGAAATTAGCGTTGCTGCTAACCCTCCTAACAATGGTGGAATTAAAGTAAATGAATTTTCATCATTTATTATAATGTTGGTAAACTGTGATATGACTGGATAGAGTGCTATCAGAACAATAATTCTTAAACTATCACTAATCTGTCTTGGAATTCCACCTATCCAATTACTAAGTAGTGTTCCAGCAAATATTGCACCTAGTCCAATCCATAAAATTGGTAATGCTCCTGCAATAAATTCGCCAATTATTACTTTGTCAGTAATTTTTATTATTAGATCCGCATCTGATTCAATTAATTTTGAATCTACTCCATTAATTCCAGCTGGTACCGATGAAAGAATTAGCAAAACACCTGCGACCATTGTAAACATTCTGATGAATCCCATCGGGGTTGGTTTTGACCAATTTGACAACGTTCTATCAATATCAAACGCCCTGATCAAGAACGCCCCTCCCAAAATGCTTATGAGGACTGAAAATATTTCAGCCGTATATCCAAATATTGTTCCTATCCCGCCTATTAATAAAAGAATTCCAGGGACTCCCAAAAAGAATTTTGAATATTTCGAATCGTACACTAACATTTTTAGATATTTCCCAAAAACTGCATATGAATACTCTACACTTCTACTTACTTTCATTACAACACGTTGTACTGACACTACTGGCAAGAGATTTTGAATAACTGGTATGACACTCTCATCATCCTCTCCATCAGAAACAATCACGGCACCATTCGCAGAAAATTTTTCTAAAACTTTTCTTGTCTCGGCAAGAATTTTTTCATCAGCGTGAATTCCTCTATCTTTAATTCCTGCAATGGTGACTACTTCCACTTGATACCCTTTACTGATTAAATCTTCATATGTCTTAATTGCTGCAAAAATAGAATTCGAGTCCGCATCTTCGGGATCCTCCAATGCTAATCTCTGAGCTGCCTCAATGCATGCATCTCTGCCTATGACCGGCGTGTTGATTCCAGCTTTTTCTCCAACATCATTATCTCTGTCTATGCAAATCACTAATAATTTACTTGCAGTAGAAGCATTCACATCTTTTTCAACTTTGCCAACTCCCTGAGACATTCTACTTTCTATTGTCAAATTACTTTTTAACGATTTCCAACAATTATGATTAGTAAAACTCGGTTTTGAGGCTACTCTGGCCTTAATTCATTCGATCTTCTAACAAATTCTGAAGATTCTGTCTTCAACGATTCTATTTTTTGTATTATTTTATAGATTTTATCTTGCGAATCATCATTTTCAATCAAACTAGCCAATACTTTGGTTTCTGTAAGATATGAGTTAAATTTTCGCAATGCATCCATATAGTTGATATAGCTGGCCTGCCATTCTTCGGAAGGCTTAGTTGTCACAAATTCACTTATTTTAGCCGTTACTTGAGATGATGTGACTTCGGTGATTGCAATGTATTCCTGTGGTGTGATCTTTCTATCAAGAAGATTCTGATATTCGATGTTTATCGATTCTTCTAAAATTTCATGAATGCTTTTTACTCCATCTAGATAGCCTTTATAGTCAGACACCACAAACGTTGTTTCATTATCTTGTGGAATTGCCCATGACAAAAAACTTGCACCAGTAATTGCCGCCAAAATTATCCCTGTTATAGCAATTCCTTTCTTTGATGCCATTTTGTTACTTTTAGGTGATGGTGTTTATAATTGGTAATATTTGAAAAAACTTTAATTTTTTAAATATTTCCTAAATTAAACATACTATTCTGCATTTGAACTGATGATTTTATAAAAAATATCATCATAAATTGAAATTTTTATTGATTTTCCTTTTTTAATACATTAAAAAATTTATCCACATCTAGTCTATAGTTAAATATTTTTCACAGGCTCTTCCTAAATACCACAAAGTTTGATGAATTCCATAATGGTTCAAGCATATTGCGTAAAATGCAGAGCAAAAAGGGATATCAAAGATCCTAAAGAAACTAAACTAAAAAATGGACGCCCTGCTGTAAAAGGCACTTGTCCAACATGTGGTACGAACGTTTTCCGTATAGGAAAGATGGAATAATCTAAAACATAAGTCCACACGATTCTCTTTTTCAAAACCAATATAGAGTCATATGTGTACTATTCTTTAATGACTAAATCAGACTATGAAAATTTGCTTAAGCGTATTCAGAATAAACTAGGGGACTCTTCCAAAGAGTCACCAACTAGATTTGAATTACCTGTAGTAGATGTGATGTGGGAGGGGCAAAAGACCTTTTTGCGTAATTTTGCAGAATTTCCTAAGGTTCTCAGAAGAGATCCAGACAAGGTTCTCCAATATCTATCAAAAGAATTCGCTGTTCCTGCAGAAAGGCTTGGTGATAAAGCAATGTTTGTTGGAAGAAGGGCCCCTGATGACTTTACAAGGCTGTTTCAAATTTATGTGAAAGATTATCTTGAATGTCCGACGTGTAAGAGCCCTGATACAAAAATTCTTAAAGAAAATCGAATTTCATTTCTAATCTGTGAAGCATGTGGGGCAAAATCTACTTTAAAAGGTAAATATGCGTAATGACATTCGCAGTACGAATTGTTGAATATCAAAAAAACACAATGCTAAGTATATGCGATGCTGATCTTTTAGGAAAAAAAATTATTCAAGATGATCTAACCATGAATATTAGTGAAAACTATTACGGGGAAAGATTTGTTGAAAGAGATGAGGCGGAAGATCTACTGAAACACTCATCAATAATAAACATGGTAGGAGAAGAAACTGTCTCGCTGTCAATTGACCTTGGTATTGCTTCCAAAAATGGCGTGAAAGTAATTTCAGGTATTCCCTTTCTAATCGTCTTCAAAATGTAATATGTGTATTTGAATTTATTTTTGATTTTTGTATTGTATTCATAATGACAGAAATCTCTTTTATCTAGTACCTTCATTAATATCCATTGCCTGATGATGATTTATTGTTTGATAATTTAAGTAGAAAACTAGAATCTAAAATTGACAATAAATTAATTTCTAAACTTCATAGAGGTGGTTTGAAGGATGGTTTCAAACAAGGCAAAGTAATCAATGAAGTTTTGGATAAGTCTACCGTCATGACCCTTTACAAAATGATCACAGATCATGTTATTGCATATGTTAATGGGGCAATAAGTGCTGGAAAGGAGTCTGTAGTCTTTTGGGGTGTAGATGAAAATAATGTAGATGTTGCTTTGAAAATTTATTTGGTAAGCACTTCAAATTTCAAAAAACGTGAACCTTACATCCTTGGTGACCCAAGATTTTCTAATGTCAAAAAAGGTACTAAAAATCTAGTCTATCTGTGGGCAAAAAAGGAATTTCGTAACTTGATTCAGTGTTATGATGCTGGACTACCAGTTCCAAGGCCATTGTATCTTGCAAAAAATATTCTTCTAATGGAATTTATTGGCACAAATGGTGCACCTTGTAAATCCCTATTGTATTCCGAAGTAGATAAGAGAGATTATGATCAAGCAATATCCATTATTAAAGATCTTTATACCAAAACAAAATTGGTTCACGGAGATTTTTCAGAATATAATATTTTTAAAACAGAAAATGGATTGATAATTTTTGATTTGGGTTCTGGAGTAGATCTAAGACATCCTAATGCTCAAGAATTTCTTAAAAGAGATATTTATAACATCACAAAATTCTTCAATAAACGAGGAATTTCTGTTAGTGATCCAGATGAATTGTTTGAGGAGATCGTAAAATGAGTTTTGAAAAACTGATTCGTATTCCAAATGATAGGATTGCTGTTTTAATTGGAAAGTCGGGTAGTGTGAAATCAAAAATTGAAGAATTATGCCATGTATCTTTAGATATTGATGGTGAAACTGGGGAAGTTTTCATAACATCTAGAGATAATGTTGAAAAAATCCAACCTTTCAAAGCTACGGAAATTGTTACTGCTATAGGAAGAGGTTTTTCACCTGAAAATGCTATGACTTTATTACAAGATGAGAATGTATTGCATATTATAGATCTCAGAGAATTTGCTGGGAAATCCCACGCAAGTGTTGAAAGGATAAAAGGGAGGATTATTGGAGAAGGTGGTAGGGCTAGAAGAAACATGGAAAATCTTAGTGGTACACATATCTCAGTATATGGAAAAACCGTTTCAATTATTGGTGACGCAAGTAAGTTGCGATTGGCAGTTGATGCAATATCTTCGATTTCAAGTGGAAGTATGCATGGTGCAGTTTATACTAAATTAGAATCTGCAAATAGAAGAATTAAACAAGAAAAAATGAAATTGTGGGAAGATCAAGATGTCTTCTATTAAGGAAAAATTTAATCAGATATCTCCTAGTGAATTCTTTTATAGTAACCGTGATTTAGCTGGATTCAGTAATCCTACGCGATCTCTTTATACTGCTGTTAGAGAATTTGTTGAAAATGCATTGGATGCATGTGATCAAAAGGGGATTCTTCCGGACGTTCATTTGATTATCAAGGCTGTTGATCCTGAAAAGTCGGATCCTAAACCCTATATTTTGACTGTAAAAGATAATGGTCCTGGCATAGATCCTAGTCACATCCCACTCGCATTTGGAACTGTACTATATGGTTCCAAATTTGGACTCAAACAGGCTAGAGGAATGTTTGGTCTGGGTGCAACAATGGCCATTCTGTATGGACAAATTACAACTAACAAACCTGTTATAGTAAAGAGCTCTATGGATGGAAAAACTCAAGATGAATTTGAATTATTATTGGATATTCAGAACAATAAACCCGTAATTGTAAAACATTCTACTAAAGAAGTTTCAAAACGTGGGCTCTCTGTTAGCATCTGTTTAGAAGGTGATTACTCTAAAGCAGGAAATAAAATCAGAGATTATGTGTATGAAACTTCTTTGATTACTCCTTATGCATCAATATCTTTTGATGACCCGAAAGGAGAAAAATTCAGTCACCCTAGATTTGTAAAAGATATCCCTCCACCTCCTACAATAATTAAACCTCATCCACATGGAATTGATGTAGAAAGAATTCGGAGGATGATAGTCGAATCACAATTTGAAATTCCTACTATTGACGATGCTATGATTGAAAAAGTCAGAAAAGATTTGGGACTATCGATGAAAAGTCTTAGTTTTACTGGAATTATGGACAAAGCAAAGAAGAAATGGAAAACACTTCCACGTCAAGTTAGAGTTGTAATCGCATTGATGTCATTTCTGAAGATGGATTTTGATAAACTGATGAAAATTAAAATTGAGGATATTGACATGGCAAACAAAAAATTATTTTATTGGGATTTTGGTGATTCACAATCAAAATCCATAGATATGGATCCTGCAAACCCCTATTTCAAACAATTAACAAATACTGTACAAGGTGAACCACTAACCACATTCCTGACTAAAAGATTTCAACGTATAGGCCCTACCACTGCGCTAAAATTTGCAGAGTTTGCAGGATTCAAGCCTGAAAAACGGATGGGCACCATGACAAATCAAGAATTGGTAAATCTCAGTGACTCCTTGCAAAAATATGAAGATTTTCTTGCACCTGATCCAAGCTGTCTTGCACCTTTGGGAGAAGAACCTTTGGAAAAAGGAATAAAAAAATTCTTTAATCCTGATTTCACTGCTGTAGTTCAGCGTCCTGCATCAGCTTATTCTGGATTTCCTTTCATTATTGAGATGGGTATTGCATATGGCGGTGATATTAAAACTGGTGGACCACATGTCTATAGGTATGCTAACAGAATCCCATTACTTTATGATGAAGGAAGCGATGTAGTGCTTAAAGTTGTTAATGATACTGATTGGGGACGATACAAGGTAAAAGGTGATCCTCCATTCATTATCGTATCTCATATATGTTCTACTAGAATTCCTTACAAAACTGCAGGAAAGGAAAATGTTGCTGATAGGCCAGAAATAGAACGAGAATTAAGATTAGGATTACAATATTTGTCAAGAAAGTTAGCCGCATACATGTCTAAAAGAGGGCAAGCTGATATGGCAAAAAAAAGGGCTAATCTTTATGCAAAGTATATTCCATTAATTGCTCAATTTTGTACTGAACTTGCTGATAAGAAGAAAGAACCTAATTATAAGAAATTATTAGAAGATGAAAGTTCATTTGACTCTAAAAAGATAGTAGAGGAGGAATCTGAAATTGAAAACTAGTAAATCCAAAGAGCGAAGTAACAAAGCTGATGAAAAACAAAAGAATATTCTTGAGATGCTTAAAAGTCATGGCGCAAAAATATATGCCGACTTGAATGATGGGCAATTTCCAAAATTCTCAATCCCAAGTAGATCTGTCAGTAATATAGTTTATGATAAAAAACTCAGGCAATATATTTTAGGAAATAACACTGCTTTGAGAAGCTCAAGAAATTCTTCTCAATTAAGGTCGTTTACACAATTAATGTGGTTGGCATTTTTTGCGAATAGATTAACCAAAGAAAAAAAATCATCCACACTAAGAGATGTCTACTATTCCTCACAAGCTTTCGCTATTGAATTTGAAGACCAATCTGAATCTGATAACATAATTGTTGATTTAGAGGCTGTAACTTCTAAACCTCGTGAGGATTTTCACATTTTTCCTGAGGAGAGGAGCTCAATCTTTGGCGATTTAACTGTAGAATATACTATTCCTGGATATGAAGGAAAAACTATGAATCTGTCTAATCATCCTGATGGATACTCGATAGGTCCTAGTTTAACCACTGCTGAATTAATTGACACTAGTGCTGAAATTGTAATTGCCATCGAAAAAGGCGGGCTTTTTACAAGATTTGTTGAGGAGCAAATTGACAAAAAATTCAAATCTATTATAATTAATACTGGTGGACAAGCTCCTCGTTCAACTAGAACCTTATTAAAAAGATTACACGATGAAATGAAATTACCTGTAATTGTTCTTACTGATGGCGACGTGTATGGAGAACATATTGCAATGGTCATCAAATCTGGTTCGGCAAATGCTGCTCATCTAAGAGAATTAACAGTACCTGATGCAAAATGGGTTGGAGTTTGGGCAACAGATATTGAAAAATATAAACTCCCCACTATTCCCATGACTGAATCCGACATTAAACGATGTTACGATCTCCAAAAAGATCCTCGATATCAAGATGGCATATGGAAAAAAGAATTAGATGTGTTTTTGAGACTAAAAAGAAAAGCAGAATTGGAAGCCTTCTCAAAATATGGGCTTACCAATATTACCGATAAATATCTGCCACAAAAATTAGAACTGGCAAAAAGTCTCTGATTATTTTATTCTTAGTGTCAAGACACCGTTCCTGTATTTGAAATCAAATATTTGCATATCACTTGCATTTTCTATTGGGATCTCCTTCGAGAAACCCGCAGTTCCACGTATGTATAATATGCCATCTACTAGTCTGACCATGATTTTATCTTCTGGTCCTGGGACTTCAGCTACAAATACGAATTCGCCTTCCCCCTTTATTAGATCATACACCCAGTTTTTCGTTTCTTGTTCTCTTGTTTGTGTGTATGATGGTTTTTGATCTTTAGTCATTTTCTTTAGAACTCTTACCCAATAAAACATTGTTAGTGCTGCAATGCCTATCAAAATAAAACTCACAAACCCTGAATCTGCTCTTTGCGTCATAATGTAAATGACCCCTAAAAATAAAATCACCATAATCGGTATTACAAAATTTAATGATTTTTCATTTGAATACGCTCCCTTATAACTTGCCAAACAGTACAAATCAGTATCTGCCAAATATAAAGTATCTATGAAAATTTATCCGCTTAGTTGATCTATATGAAATAAAAAATGAATATTGAAAATATGTAATACGATTAAGCCCTAAGTTAATTAAACAAAAATGATTTGGAATAAATCTCACATGCTTTGATAAATATTCTTTACAATAAATGGCCTCTTTGGTTTTGGTTCAAAAAGCAATTCTGAGTAATGGCGTAATCAGTACACCTTTCTAGGATAATTTGATGTTCTTTTGATCCGGTTGATTCGCTCTTCTTAGATAGGAATCAATTAAATATTCATATTTCAAAATTAAGAGTGTGTTTCTTTTTCTAGAAAAATAATTCTAGATTCAAACAGAAACCAAGATCATGCAAAATTAATAATATATATTCAGTTTTTATTACCATTTTGAAAAATTCATCTGTTGTCTGATGATAATAGTTCAAAACTCACCATTCGTGAAATTGTCTTGAGAGGAACAATAATCGCTGTAATGATTACAATACCATCGCTTACTGTATTCATTGTTAGTTGGATAATTCTTGAAAACTTGACATCTGCTGCAATTTTGGGTACAATAGTTCATTTTATTGCAATGGGATTTTCATTAAAAATTTCTAAAAATGTGCTGACCAAAAAATAAGCATAGAATATTTTTATGGTTACGTGATTTATCTCAAATGATGAATTCCTCTAAGATTGAAAATGATTTAATTTCTGAAATTCATTTAGAACCTATTCATGCCAAAATCTTCCTTTTGGTTACCTGTTATGGAAAAATGTCTTCTGAAACAATTGGACACAAATTAAAGATCCCGTTTGATGAGGCCAAAAAAGCATCTGAAGATCTTATTTCTCTTGGTGCTTTCATAGATATTTCTGAAACCGAATTCGAGGCAATGCATCCGCGCTTCACTGCGGTTAATATGTATCGTAGGATGTGTGATAGAGAAAATGTTGAATTCAAACGAAATAAAATTGTTGATAATTTGGGGGCTATTTTAGAAAAACCCTATAATGATGCAAGAACTAAATAATGCTAACGATAAGAAAAAACATTGAACATTGATACTGAAACTTGTAAACATCAGCCAGTCTATTTTGGAGTTGTAAATATCAATATAGATGAACGCACGATCGGTTCGATAGATGTTTGGAGATGTGGTGTTTGCAAGAAAAAATTCTGTGAAGAAAAACAACTTGGAATTGAAGAACTAGCTGACCTTGTAGGAATGCCGAAAATTGACTCGGATTCAAAATGGGCGGTTACTGTCTGTAAATTACAAAAAGGAAAATACAAGTGGAAATTAGTAAGAATAAAAGAAAACGGAGAAATCAAACATGAATGTCTGGATGAAAATGTCGTCTCGCTTAAAGTAAATGATTTTAAAGTTGAGGATGAAAAACATTGGAGCTTTTTAGTTGACGATAACATCAACAAGGCTGTAGAAATTTAATCTCTGAAATGAATTTTAAAGTTCACATTAATAATATACACGGAAGTCAGATGGCTGCTAAAATCATAGGCAGTTTTACTGTCGATGGCAATGAATTTCGTTTTACTGCAATTGCATTTGGAAGAATAGGTGGTCAAAATATTGGAGCAAAGATTTCTAAAAATACTGAAAAAAAATTAGAACAATTAGGGCATGATCCTGAAGACATTATTTTACTACTTCAGAGGAATCTGCTTCAAGGTGATTTGACCCTTCCGGAAGGTCTTAGACGAGAATCATTTGTTGATGACTAAAATTCTGCTTCTTCTAATGCTTTCGCACATGAACAACTTCTAGTTTTTGGAATTTTTCCTATTAGTTCAGCAAGCACCTTCTTTGTTCTTTCTACATTTTTTGAAAGTGTTTCAAGAACTTCTTTCGCAGTAACTGGTTTCTCTGCCCATACATCATAATCTGTAACTGTTGAAATTGATGCGTAGCATATCTGAGCTTCTCTAGACAGCTGACATTCTGGAACAAGCGTCATTCCAATCACGTCTGCTCCAGTTGTTCTAAACAATTTTGATTCCGCTTTGGTTGAAAATCGCGGGCCTTCAATGCAGACATATGTGCAATCTTTGTGTATTTGCATATTTTGATTAGATGCTACCTTTAATATTGACGATTGTATCTCTGGACAAAATGGTTCTGCTACTGAAATGTGGATGACTCTTCCTTCTTCTGAAAATGATCCTTTTCTTGCTTTTGTAAAATCTAAAAATTGTGAAGGTAACACAAAATGACCTGGTTTTAATTCTTCTTTTAGACTTCCAACTGCTGAGGGTGCAATTATTCTTGTAACTCCTAATTGTTTAAATGCCCAAATATTTGCTCTAAAATTAATCATATGCGGTGGTATAGTATGTTTTTTCCCATGTCTTGGGAGAAATGCAATCTTTCTTCCATTAAATACACCTGTGGTGATTACGTCTGAAGGCTTTCCGTAAGGCGTATCCATGTTGATTTCTTGTGGATTTTCTAACAAACCTGAATCATAAATGCCAGTACCTCCAAAAATCCCAATCTCTATGTCTTTTTCCATCAATACTTCACCAACGATTTGCAATTGTAATTCTTAATTTCATTAATTCCCTTTAATTCTGTCAATTCTATTATGAATGCAAATCCTGAAATTTTTCCGCCTATCTTTTCAATTAATTTTGCAGATGCCTTGGCTGTTCCTCCAGTTGCAAGCAAATCATCACATATGAGAACTTTTTGTTCTTTTTTGACTATGTCCTTTTGAATCTCAATAGTGTCTTTGCCGTATTCTACAGTGTATGACAATTTTGTTGTTTTTCCAGGTAACTTGCCTGCTTTTCTAATCATTATCATTCCCTTATTGTATCTTGAAGCCAAAACGCATGCAAGGATAAATCCTCTTGATTCTATTCCTGCAAATACATCTACATCTTTGGGATGAAAGTGTTTTTCAAATTCATCAGCAATGAAAGATAACGCTGATGAATCCTTCAAAATTGGACTAAAATCTCTAAACAATATGCCTTTTTTAGGAAAGTTTGGATATTCAGTTATCATGTCTTTTAGATTCATGATTAATCCCTTAATTAGGTGAAATAAAATTGTTTGATACTATTTGATCTTATATGTTGTTTCGGCAGAGTTTAATGCGTCTGATGCCCTGATTGTATATACTCCTGGTTCTGTATCATTAGGAACAATCCATGGCTGATTAATCTCGCCAGTTTTTGATGCTGGAAATGCTAGCTCTTCAATTATTTCTCCATCTTGAGCTACAATCTCTATCTCGACTGTTTGTGATGCTCCATAGACATGAATGTTGATAGTCTTTCCAAATCCAGGAATTGTTTGTCCGTCCTCTACAACTACTATCATTCCCTCTTGAACTACTGCAAGTACATTGATTTCTACATTGTCAAAGTTTGAGCCGCTTTTTGCCTTGATTGTCCATACTCCCGGTTTTGCATCTGATGGAATTCTAAACGAATCTTCAGAAATCTTTCCATTTTTATTTGAAAAGGTCTCTCTAGTTTTAACTTCCTTCCCATCCGGATCGATCATGCTTACCGTTAATAGGTTGTTGGAAGATGTCTCTCCTAAAATCAAAACTGAATCACCAGGATGATAATCTATTTTTGTGGTGTTGATATCAATTTCTCCAGAACCCGTCTGTAGACCTACTGTAAAAGTCTCTGAGCTCTGAGCAGTTCCTTTACTTATTACAGCAGTGTAAACACCTGATGAATATCCTTTCAAATTTATAGTGTAAATTCCTCTTCCATCTGGTTGTAATTTAATTGGGATGGCGTCTCCTTTTGGTTTATCGGAAGGATCAACGATTAGCAAACTAATGATCTCAGATGCTTTTCCTGATAATGTGATCACCGCAGTATCGCCTGCTTTGTAATTTAATTTGTCAAATTCTAAATTGACCGGAATTGTGGGCAATTGTCCAATTCCTGCATAAATGAATTCTTTGTATTTGTCCTGTGTTGCAATTAGCGTGTATGTTCCTTCCATTGTGCTCTGAGTGGTTGGGAATTCAAAACTCACAATACCCGATTTATCAACTTGAATAATATCTGAAAAAATTTCTTTTCCAAGTGGATCTTCTAATACCAATTCGATAGACTTGTCTGGTAAAGATGTACCGTTAAATCTCATAGTTTGGCCTTGATCAAATTTTAATGTGATTGGGGTGATGATTATTTTTTTATCCGATTCTAATGTCCAGGTAATTGTTTTGTTATTTCTTCCATCTGAAAGAACTCCTGTATATTCACCAAAGGGTCTATCTAGTGGAACTAAGAGTGGGTCTACCTTCCAATTTCCTTTACTGTCTGTCTCTGCTGTGATTGTTCTAGTCAAATCCCCATCTGGTCCCTTAATCTCCATTTTAACTGCGCTATTTGGATTTCCAGTTCCAAAAATCTCTAAAAAGTCTCCTCTGTGAATGACACTTGGAACTCCTTGGATTGTAAGCGGTATGTTTTCTGAATCTACAACCCTGTTTTCAGTCTGACCTATTCTGAGACTGATTTTTTTCTCCTCCCCCTTTTTGTTTACTACTTTGAAGTCTGCTCTATCGGCGTTTTGGTTTTCCGGAATCTTCATTGTAGTCATAAAATGACCATTTTCATTTGTCTCAAAACTACCTATTTTCTTTGAATCGATATAAACATCAAACATCTGTGATGCGCCAAATTTTTCTCCTGTTACCCTTATTGTTGATCCAATATTTGGTTTCTCTGGAACTATTCTAAACGTTGACTCAGAAGAAATAGATACATCCGTATTTCCTGAATTATCTTTCACATTTGGATTCGTAATAACACCTGGTAAACTACTAGCAACTGATTTACCTATGCTGACCTGTTTACCTTGTTTATCCAGTGCTTTCCAATTGATGCCTGAGCTCGGTTTGTCTGTCTTTACCCCAAATTTTACAGATTCACCTGATTTTATTGGTTCTGATGATGTAAAAATTATGACTCCTTGAGGTGTCTTCTCACCAACCCATCCTTTCTCGGTTTTAAAAGATTTAAAACTAAAATCACTTCCAAGCCAAATTCTAAATGCGGTGATGTCTACATTTGAATCATTAGTTAGTTCTATAACTGTGGTCTCATCCAATGCAATACTTTTGACACTTATTTCTTCTGCATGTGATGGAGCTAAAAATAACGCTATTGAAAATAATAATGCAATTGAGAGGACAACTCCTCTGATAGAGGATCTATTCATAGAATTCAAATTTCTCATCTCTCACTTAAACCTTAAAGGCTTTCTCTCATTTTTCTATTTCTCAGTTTGGTATTTCTTATGAGCAAACTTCTTAAATCTTAATGTTTGGCCTTTTGAAACCTGTCCAAATCTGATTTTACAGATACGTTTTGATATTGTCTGATTCTTTCAGCAATGAGTCTATACAATGACCTGAATTGGTCTTTGGTTTTATCTGTAAGGAAATCAGTCTCTTCTAATGTAATTTTTTCACAAATATATCTAGTGACTTCCTCATTATCAAACTCTCCCCAATCATCCTCTCTGTGTTCTTGCCATATTTTTTTCAATTTCTCCAAAACTCCTCCACCTTCTTTAGATGCTACATCCTGTGGTGTGAGATTTGAAAATCCCTCATGTCTCAACTTTATCTCATAAGTCTGATTTACTGGATAGAGGTAATCTTCGAGCGCTATATAATCTTCAATTGATTCTAATTTCTTGCCTTCTCTCTCAAAGAAAATTATCTGAATTGATGAAAACTCATTTGAGACCAGCTGGGCAGAAATCTGTTTGGATTCTTGTGAATTGTCTAATAAAACAAATGTCTTGTAACCGTGATTCCTGTAAAAAATTGCTAATGGTAATACCGAATTTTTGCTATATGCCGCAATAACATTAAGTGGATTCATTGAAATGTTTGGATCTTGTAAAAATTTATCAAATGCATTAAGGTACATTGCATCAGACATCGTCTCTACGATAATTATCGGTCTTGAGTTTCTTCCGATTTCTCTATCTACGATAGATTCAACTTGACCTCTGCATAATCCATATAAAATAGGTGTCAGTGTCTTGTCATCCGCATTCCAATAATCATAAAAAATTCTACTGAGGTGTTTTCTTCTATCCAATTCTACAACAAGTAAGTTGCCTGGGGTGTAATCAAATATCATGAATGGCGAATGTGTTGCATACAAAACTTGATTTGATCCAGCCAAATTTTTCAACAAATCTGAAATTCCCATCTGCTGTGTAGGGTGAAGATTTCTTGCAGGCTCGTCTAATAGTAGGATTGCTTCTTTTAGTTCAGCTCTTTGAGTCTCTGCTGCAAAGTTCACTATAAATGAAAACGTCCACTTAAAACCCTCTGCTCTTCTGTTTAATAATCCTGTATTTGTAATGGTTCCATCTTTATGCACATCTGAAATTACAACACTCATGATGTTTCCTGGATTGTATCTCAGGTCAACATGAATTGGATCCCCTTTCCATGCTGGATTTAGTCTACTTGTCAATCTATTACTTGCAGCATTAAGAAGTTTAATGCATTTTGAAGGACTTTCTTTAACTTCGTCTAATTCTCTAATATCTAATTCGGCTAGATAAAATAAATTTCTTACAGTTTCTGCTTTATCAAATTCCTCAACAAATTCAATTGAATTTACTCTTTCTCCTTTCTCCTCTCTAAGGTATTCATTGAGGTTAATATTTCCATAGATCTTCTTATAATCTGAAAAATAGACAAATCTTGGATGCAAATGAGAAGCGATAAAATTCTGTATTGCTGTTCTTTCGCTTTCCCCACTTAGAAGATTTGAAAATTGGCTTTCTGGGCTTTCATAGATTTTTTCCCATTCTTCAATTACTTTAGGTTCTTGAATGGCTATGACATGGAATTGGTTACTAAATTCTGCCATCCCTCTATCAAATACCTCTTGATTCTTTGGAACTTTATCTTCAAAGAATTTTGTATCTATTTGTATTCGTAAGTGGTTAGGAATTGTATCTAAAAACCCAAAAATTTGTTTTGAAAAATTCTCCCATGAATTGATTCCTTTATTTTCATCTTCGCCAAGTTTTATATCTTCAAATTCATATTGAATCTTTGGATTTCGATTAGTCCTGACTAATTTTATCTTTTTAATGTCCGGCAAACTTGGAAATTTTTCTTTTATTAGACCAATTTCATGCTGATTTAATTCAAATTCGCCTTCTACTAATCTCATTTCATCTTTTAGATCTTCACTCATCTCATCACAAAGATCTAGATCTGAAACCACTTCATCTCTATTTAACAATGTTAGCGCCTGAAGAATAGTTGTTTTACCACTTTCATTTCTTCCAACAAAAGCCGCTAAATCTCCCACTGTAATTTCTCCAGAATCATGAATGCAACGATATGCTCTAACTCTGAATTTTCTAAGTCGCATCTAGCGATATTTAGTCGGCTACGATTTAACTCATTCGTCAAATTGTTCCGAACATATCCAATTTTGCTAAATAGAATCATTCTAAGGAAATCTTTCCCTAATACAGATGTTATTACCAGTAAATGACATAGATTTGGTCAATGATGAAGTCTGACGTTAGGAAAAAGAAACTGTAAGAATGCTATAATATTCGCAAACTACTGGAGTTAGATTTATCTCCTAATACTCGAAAATTACCTGCGAGACATCAAAAAATTTATGGATTTTGCCAAAATTATAGATATTGATGAATTTCTTAGACTGTCTAGTCGAGAAATTGTAGAAATTTTAGAAGATTATGTGATTTGGATGAAACGAAACCTACATCCACAGTGTCAATACACTATACCACCAAATCCAGACATTTGGAAAACATTATGGATGGACAGAATACGAGTCTGAACCTGATTTTACTATCCAAATTGAAGGTACAAATGAAATACCACTTGTAATGGACCCAAAAAAATTGGTCTACGTCTCAAACAGGGGACTTTCACAAAATGTTGGATTGTTTGATGAATCTTAGTCAATATAATGTCCGTGTGGGAATTTTGTCCTTTTCTCAGGCACGAGAAAAACAACCTTGTAGAAGGGCAAAACCCATTACCATTTGTTGAGAAGACAGACAAGTGTATGGGAAGAATGTTACCTTTGTTACAATATTTGTTGATCCAAATCAAGTAGAGTCTTTAGAAATCAATCTAGAAAAAGTATTCCATACATACAGCAATTTGTTAATAATTAATTTTAAATTATATCCATATGCTTAAGTTCATACAATATTTAGAAAATTATGGGTTTTGGGCGTAGAAAAAGAGGACACAAAAACAGCAATTACAAAAAGAAAATGAATCTCCAGACAAAGATTATAATTGCAGATGTAATTGTCATGGATTTGGCATTTGTAGTTGCATATGTAGATGATAGCACAAAACGAGATTTGGCAACACATAAGACATACTTTACAATTATGATGGTGATGATAATTGCAGGGGTTACCATGATTTTACAACGAAAATTACTAGTTGGATTAAAAAATATGAGCAAACCAAATTGCCAATGTCGTAAATGCCAAAATTGCGGTAGAAATCATAATCACTGGGTACATGATGATAATGATTCTCGTAGACTCCGTTATTAGTTACAAAAAGTGTTTTCATTAGCACAAACATTATCTCAAGTTCATTTAAAATACTAATTTTATGTGAAATAATCTAGGGGATTATACACACCTGAACACATTGTTCAGTACAAAAATCACTATCAAAATACCTGCATGCGGACTCACATTCGTTAAACATACCTTTCATCTCTAAGCATTGATCTTCTGAAATGGATTCACATTCATTAAACTCTGATAACCACCATCCTCCGTATTTGTTACATTGATATTGCATGTCTAACTGCAAGTCGATTTCTTCTACAAGATTCCTTCCATCCGTAGTTTTACATTGTCTTGGATAAGACTCCATGACGGGATTTCCAGCAGCAACACAATCCTCAAAACTCTCAATTGATGACTCTATTGGACTGCGAATTTTTTCGAGTTTTAAAATTAGTTTGTTAATCTCCGGAATGTTGTCGCCTCTCTCAAATTCTATTCTTTTAGTTTTATTGCCAGATGTGATTTCAATCCATTCCACAGGGGCATCTGCACAACCTGGGCATCCAACTCTATCTGGCAACGAATTGAATTTTTTAACATCGATCAAATTTACCAGTTCATTCCAAGTTGATTTGGAAAATGGAACCTCCTTTGTCCTGTCCTGAACATCACGTCCGCTCTCAGTATAGGTTATTTTTTGAGGTGTTATGATAAACTCTTTTGAGCAATATCCAATGCAAAAACCAGAATCTGTGCCTATTTTAATTACTGGTTGAATTTGATTCTGAACATCATTCATGTCTCTTGATTGAACTGCTTTGATGATGTCACTTACCCAATCTCTTTTGATCAACTCAAAATATGTATCGGGTTTTACACATGCAGGTCTTCCATCATACCTTTGAGTAAGCTGAAGACTGGGATTACACTCTATTTCACTAAAAGGAATTCCGCTATTGAATTGGTCTAATGGAGAGTTAATAGAATTGATTCCGGACATAGATACAAAAAATGTTAAAACATAATCTGTAGGTTGTATTGGCACAGTACTAATTGGATAAGGCTCTACATTGGTTAATCTTATGTAATATTCATCAAATGTCTGTTCATTTCCTTCTGTTGTTTCCATTGGTATATTGTAAATTCCAAGGTCTTGACTTCCTTTCTCAAGTTGTATTTTAGCCGATACTGTTCCTTGCCAAATACAAGTTACATCAGAAGGGCATCTTGAATCTTCAATGTCTAGTAACGTCATCTTTAATTCAGAATCAATACTTGCAGTTTCATCTATCTTAAGACCAATTGGAAAATCAAGTGAAATGTTTTCTTCACCAAATACAAATGGCTGCAAAATCATAAGTGCTGCAAACCCTGCGATAGAGAAAACCATGTTGCTAATTTTTTTAGACATTTTGACTCATTATATCATATTGGTATGTGATTATAACCATTGATTAAATTCTGATTTAACAAAACTTGCCAGATTCAGAATTTGTTCCTATCTTGATCAAACCTTAAATCCTTGGACTGTAACAAAAACTGTCAAAACACTGCATTAACTGAAGTGTAATGGAATGATTTCTTTAGGATAATAGATATAAGGGAATCTTAGTTTTTAAAACAAAATGGCATCTAAGAGAGTTTTTATTGTATTTGTTTTACCTGTAATCCTTTCAATAATTATCGGCGTTGCGGTATTATCTGGGATTCTCCAGAATTTTGATAGAGAATTAAACATATGGCATATGTCTTCAGACACAGCATCTAATAGTTCGACAATCCAAATAATTGGTTTGTCAAAACAATATTCCACTTCAGAACCTATAGAAATACAAGTCAAAATCAATGATTCTTCATTTAGATGCGGAGATCTTTATGTTACCATCTATTCTTCTGGAAGTGATGTTATCACCCAAGGTGGGTTCTTTCAGCAATGCTTTGATGAAAATGGCCTCCTTCCAATAAGCGATAGTTTTTCAAAGGTCATTGAGGTTCCAGGCCCATACAAAATAGTCGCAGAAATGGTCTCAAAAGATATGAAGAATATTTCTACAAAGGGAATGTTTACTATTAAATAGGAATAAGATATTGAATGATAAATAAGACATTGAATTTAGAATATAAGGTGATACAATGGTAAAGAAAAAAGATACTCTGATTAACGAGGCAGAAAAAATCAAAACAGACATTGCTGTATTAAAGAAAAAGAAAAAGGCACTTGACTCATCTTCTGCCAAAAAAGTTGATGTAAAAAAAGCTAAAAAGACAGCAAAGAAAACCGAGTCAAAGAAATTAGCAAAGAAAACCGAACCAAAGAAACCTGATGAAAAGCCTGTTAAAGTAAAAAAATTAACTAAAAAAGAATTAGAAGAATCTAAAAGGGAAGCTGAAAAAACACTAGAAGAAGAATTAGAAGAGCAACTCACTGATGAAGAAATTGAAAATTTTCAAATTGAAAAAGTCGATATGGAAAGACTCACCAACAAAATCTGTGACGTCTTAGCAGAACATGAATCAGAGGGAATGTTTCAAAATGAATTGTGGAAAAAACTTAAACTCTCAAGTCGTGACGGCTCACGCCTTTCATTAAAACTTGAAAGAATGGGTACTATTACTAGGGAAAAACTCCTTGAAAATAATCGTTGGACTTACAAATTAATTCTAAAGAAAACTCCAATCAGTACTCAATCAATTGAGAATGCTCCTTGCTTAGTTTGTCCAGTTGAACAAAAATGCTCTCTTGAGGGAGAAATCAGTCCTACGAATTGTCAATTCATTGAAGACTGGGTGCTTGCTGAAATGAAAAAACCTGCGAAGTCCAAATGAAACTAATAGATGCTCGCAAAGATCACTATAGAAAATTAGCCCATGAACAAGGTTTTCGAAGTAGAGCTGCATTCAAACTTAAAGAACTAAACCAATCTTACCGTCTAATTGGTCCTGGCTTTTATGTTCTAGATTTGGGATGTGCACCTGGTGGTTGGACTCAGATGGCTGTGAAATTAGTTGGTAATCAAGGAAAGGTTATGGGCATAGATTTGTCCTATGTTGAAGAGATTTCTGGCGCTTACATCCTTAGAGAAAGTATAGAAGATGAACACGTAATCGATGAGATAACGTCATATTTTGGACGTAAAGTAAATGCTGTGATCTGTGATCTTTCACCCCAAGTCAGTGGAAATTGGACAGTTGATCATGCAAAGCAGATTTCCTTAAATTATGATTGCACCAAAATCATGGATAGAGTTTTGGCACATAAAGGAAATGCTGTTTTTAAAGTATTTGATGG
>JAGQHE010000039.1:0-3474 GCA_020431995.1 Candidatus Nitrosopumilus sp. | reverse complement strand
CCTAACGCTAGTAGAAAACAAAGTAGTGAATTATACTATGTCTGTCTAGGCTTTACTGGGTAGACTGAAAAATTTTAATTATCTCATTTATGTTTGCACTAGTTTTAAATCCGGTTGGATTAAATGCTGTCACACTAGCTGCAAAGTTGTTTTGTTCTAAACTCTGAATTATTTTTTCTAATTTTGGTGGTGATGCTTTCATTTTTGATGCAATTTCATCTAATGTAAAATATGTTGCTGGCATCTCTGATTCCGCAAGACACTTTTGAATAGTTCTTTCACAAACTTTGTCTACTTTCAAATCCTGAATCTCAACTAACATGTTTTGAATAAACTTCTTATCTAAAATATCTTCAATCCATAATGGTCCTGCAACACTTATTTCTGAATTACACAATTCACACTTTTGTTCTTGCTCTGTAGATGTTTTTCTGTGTCCACAATTCTTACAATGCAAAATATACCCAAGATTCTTTTTTTGATCTGGTCTGTTTAAAATTTTGACATATATTCTATAGTAGTGCATTTCACTTTCTACAAACATTGGAATAATCTCTACTCCCAGTCTTGCCGCAACCATTCTTAGACAACCGAGAACTAATCTGATTGCCATCTCATTCCCATATTTTACCCTGACTGGAATTCCTCCATATTTTCTCTTACATGCGTCTTGAAAGAGACCGTTTAGTACTTGAAGGTCTGTAGCAGCAGCAGAGAAAATTCCGCCATGCATGGTTGCTCTTATTCCACAGTCAAAAAATGCTGCAGGAGAACCAAATGGATCTATGTCTACAATTGAACCTCTTTCTCCTTTTTCTGAGTGATTGCTTAGAAACCTACATACTTCTTTTTCTGAAAATTCAATATTCTTTAGTTCATTTTGATTTGCTGAATATTTTGCCATTTTTAGAGCAGTTGGATTAAGATCATTGATTATTGTATTATCGACTTTTAGTTCATTAGATACGCGTAATCCTCTTGCACCAATCCCAGACATACCTTCCAAGAAAATCTTTGGTCCTTGAAAATTCTTCAAGAATGCTGCATATGCAATTATTGAAAAGTCTCTATTCACTCTCGCTTTTGGATTGAAAAATGCTGGCTCTTTTGGTGGAACTTTATCCGTCAATGATTTTTTTGGAACCAGAAGTTTTGTGCCTCCTTCTATGATTTCCTGAAAAGATTCACTTGGAATTTTCAATTCTTTCTTTAATCTCATATTGGTTTAATGCCTTTAGATACTCAAATTAGAATGTTGAATGTTTGTTTGTTTTTTCAATAGACAAATATCTAAGAGAATCTGTTCCTCCAGTTGCTAAAAATCTTAAGGCAGATATTACAACTGTAACAACAATTACTACATTATTCCTTAATTTCAATAAATTTAATCATTAACCGAAAAACAAAGTAGCTAATTGTCAGCATTGGTGGTCTAATTTATAATTCTCAAAAGTGATATTCAACAATATAAAGTTAAATCCTTGTGCTGCTTTATAACACATGAGCAAAACAAAAAAACTCACAAAAACAAATTCTGCCGTAACTACATCTGGAATCTCAAATTGGCTTGATATTGATAGATCAATAGATAACTTGAGAAAAGAACTCGAAAAAGCATTTTCATCTTTTCCATCAATATCAATGCCTACAGTACCTCATACATCTTGTGATGTGATAGATGAAGGAAATCAATTCCGAATAAAGATGAATGCTCCTGGAATTAAGAAGAATGAGATAAAGCTCAATGTGACTGATAATTCGGTTGAAGTCACAGGAGAACACAAGGAAGAAGAAAAGAAGAAAAACTACTTGAGAAAAGAAAGGCATAGTATATCGTACTATCAAACAATTCCTCTCTCTGAAAAAATCCTCCCAGATCAGGTAAAAGCAAAACTAACAGATGGTGTGTTGGATATAACATTACCAAAAATAAAACCCACACCTACACCAAAGAAAAGATCTGTCAACATACAGTAATTTTCTTTTTATTCCATTCTTTTGTATGTCTGATGAAATCTTGCGCATGGATTTTATGCAACATTTTCTTAGTAATTTTAGAAAAATGTTTTTTGCCCTTTAAAATCTTGCATTATGATCATACATTTAGTGTTCTTGACAAAAATATGGTTTTCTTTATAGGTTCACACTCAAACAATCTCCAAAACTAAATAAGGGTTTCATTATTCTGCTTCCGAAATCTTCTGAGTATCTTGTGGATTTCATATTCTTTAGAAAGTCGTTTCTTTTATCTAGAAGCATTATTTTGCTGGAAAAAGATATTGATCTTTAGAAACTTTTGTGCATCAGGTACAATAGCATTGGCAACTTACTATGAAATTTTAATTCTTGTAAGAAAATCTATATTAAAAGATTTCAAAAAAACACAAACTGAAAAAACTGATCTTAAAAGTAAAAGATTAATCTCTTCAAAATTCAACTAAAACATAGCTCCTAGGAAATTCTTTATCTACAAAGCAAATGGACGCAGGGTCCAATTTAACGAAAATAAAATTCTTAGTACGTGTATTAGAGCAGGTGCTAGTAGGCATACTGCAAAAAGGATTCTGAAAAAAGTCAAATCTGAAGTATATAGTGACATGACTTCGAATGATATTTACAAAAAGGTTCTCCGTGCTATTTCAGAAGAAAATGGTCTCAAAGCCTTACATCAAAGATACCAATTAAAGGATGCAATTATGAGGATGGGCCCTGCAGGATTTGCATTTGAGAATTATATTGCATCCATATTGGAATATTGTGGTTATCAGGTGTCGGGAATAAGATCAAAGATTCCTGGAAAATGCGCTACACATGAAATCGATTTGACAGGGACCAAAGATAGCCAGAAGTTTTTGATTGAATGCAAATATCATTCCCTTCGAGGAGTGTATACTGGACTGAAGGAATCATTATACACACATGCAAGATTTCTTGATATGCAACCAAAATTTTCAGGCGAGATAATCTTTTGTAACACTCAAGTCTCAAATCATGCAAAAAAATATGCTAAATGTATTGGACAACAAATTTTCTCTTGGAGGTATCCTGGAATAAATAGTCTAGAAAAAATAATTGAAAAAAATAATTTATATCCCATCACAATTCTTAATCTGTCACAAAGTGAATTAAAAATATTCTCTGAATCTAATATGATGATTGCAAAAGATCTCTTAAGATATGACGAATCTAAAATTGCTAGAATGACTGGTATTTCTAAAAAGAGAATCAGTAATATGCAAAAGCTGATTGAACAGATTTTTTATCCAAAATAACTATTAAACCTGTCAAAAAACATAATTTTGATATCTTTGGGAATAAAATGAATTTAATAATAATAATTTAAGATAAAACTTGTGCAAATTTGTGGCATAGATGATGCAGGACGTGGTTCTATGTTGGGGCCATTAGTTATTGCTGGAATCTTATTGGATAAAAAAAACCTTAAACAATTATCTTCATTAGGAGTAAAAGACT
>JAGQHE010000038.1:39371-49857 GCA_020431995.1 Candidatus Nitrosopumilus sp. | reverse complement strand
ATAATTGTAAGTGTTCAACAAAAAAAACTAAACATAAATAAATCAAAATGATTTTTTATACCCGTTTTAAACATGGAAGAATTTGATTGTAAGATTTGTCGGTAAAAATCAGGTTTGAATATCGACCCATGTCCCAGATGAAGTTGCCATTACAATCAATTTTAGAAGTTGCTTGTACACAAATTCACCTGTGTTCAGAACCACATATCATCATATCGGAATTCCACATCTATTGATGATCTCCAACAAAACACTGTTTGCACAGTTTGCTTCCTACTCTAGTCTTTAGAAACAAGGCTTGCTCATGACTTAACCGTCCATGCTGAATCAGATTGAGCAGTTCCTCTGTCTCAATGGTCTCAAATTCTTTCCGGCAGTTGCACGTCACGCATTGGCAGTTAACTTTGGAATTCACATAGTTGCATACTAGGATCATCTTAATAATTCATTGAGTCAAATCTTTGAAAGGTCCTGATTTTTTCTACAGATGCCCTTATGGCAGGATCATATTCTACATTCTTGGATGACTTTTTGATCACGTCAAAAAGGAAAGAGTTTGGAATGACATGTTTTTCAAGTTCTGACGTGATTTTGCCAACGGTAGTCCTCCTGCTCTTGGCCAAGACGGTGGTGAATCCATCATCGTTTGTTTTTAGCATGTCCCACAGCATTGTGACTGATAGTTTCTTCTCTGGCTTTGATTCTTGCAGGATCTTGAGTGTGTTTTTTGATACCTGCAGTATCTTTCCACGCCCTTCCTCTGAGTACGAGTGCCTTAGAAATCTGACGCATTCCTTTTGTGTCATTGCTATGTTCACCAGCGTGTTCTTTTTGTCCAAGACAAACGCATGATGAAGATCAGACATCCTAAGCACATTCCCTATTTTTCGGTCTCCTCTGAAGTGGCCGGAGTTGACAAACACAATGTCACATCCTGCAAAGTTCAGTATGCAGTCAGCGACAAAATTCCCAAAATTGGTCGATCCCTTTCTTAACTGCAGCTCCGTTGCGTCAAGGACAGTACCTGCCTTGAACCGCTTGATGATTGTTTTTGATTCAGACTTGCCAACATGCTTCTCAAGTTCCGACTCCCATTGCGTCACCATCTTCTGTATTTTTGCTTCAGGACGGTATCTTGACAGATCGGCAGAACCCATCACAATTACTTGTCTTGCAAACTGTCCATCATTAAGACTGGAATGCCTTGGAATGCCAACAATCTGCACTGTTCTGCAGTTTGACTGACCTTTCAAAAGAATTGACCTTGGTTGTTCTTTGTCATATCTTATGACCTCATTGTGATCATGGCCACCAAGCAGGCATAGGTAGCCATCCCAGTTTTTGTCAAGCCATCTTTTCAGATTGATGTCTTCTTTGTTGCCCATATGCGACAGAACAACTAGGTACCTTATTTTGGGATGATTTTTTTTGATCTTGGATATTATTTGCTTGAGTGATGCCTCTGCATCAGTTGTCACAAAGCCATTCTGTTTTGCTTTTCTGAGTGTGGCCTTTCCTGCAACCCCTGTGATTGCCGCAAATGGGCCGTGACTGTTATAACATATTACATGGTCTGAAATTTCCAGGACGTTTTCCCTTTTTGGGTTCTTTATGTTTGCACATATTGTTTCAAATGACGCCTCAGACATTCTTGTCCTGAGCATCTCTGTACCCCCGTCAAAGTCATGGTTACCCAAAGTGCAGTAGTTAAATCTGCATAAGTTCATGGCATCTACCATCTGCCTTCCTTGGAAATAGAGGCTCATAAGTGACGGATACAGAAAGTCGCCTCCATGCAGGACGATGACTGGTGTTTTATTTTTAATGACGACATGGTTTGATCTTATGCTGTCAATCATAGAGCAGAACCTTGCAAATCCTGGAAGGTCTATGATTCCATTTACGCTTGACTCTTCTATGAAATAAGTATCTGTGATATGAACCAGAACGCCTGCTGAATTTTTATTCAAAAGCGCATTGATTTTTCCAATATTTCCACCGTCATTGCGTTTTGACATCTATTTTGGATTCAGCATGCAGTTGATATCTGTACCTTTGTTCACTATGGCCAATAATTTATCAGATGCCAGTTCATAGTTTCGACCAACAGCTTGATTTAATGACAAAACCAAATGAGAAGGCATCAGATGGTATCGTCACAGCAGAGACAAGTTCAGACACATCCACGACTCATGACAAAAAGGGGCAATCACTTGTTCTGTAACGAACCACTATTTCCTGCATTTGTCACATGTTGCCTCAAAAGTCTTATCATCCAATATCACGGAGACCCCAGAAGAATAACACTTTGAGCACAGTCCTGTCATAGGAATAATATTTTTAGATTCAATTAGAACCATTTGATTAAAAGTTTGTTCGATCTTGGTCAATGAATATTCAGATCTGAAATTAACTACTTTTTTTAAGAGAATTACGCATGATAAGAGAATTTTTTGGATTCCTTTGGGATTTGATTAGCGGGTAGCCGATTCTCTTTTTTCCCTTTTTTCAGGAGGTCAAATGGCATGTCCTTATCTATGCCCATGCATGATGGGCTCCCAGTCAAATTTGGGCGGCAATCACAAAAAAAATCAACAGCATTAAGATAAGGATTGGTTTTTGTGGGAATTAGACCATGGATAAACTATTAAGACGTATGAAAATACAACGGCAGAAATGGCGGCCAAGATAAAATGCGTTTATTTACATTTAAAGATGCAAGAATACGAACAGTGTCAGGACATATGATAGTAGAAGGCGATTTGCGTATCACATAATTAAAAAAATAACACTTGTGCAAATTTCATCATAAACAATTCAAATGCATTTAGTTTCACATCTTTTTGTCCCCATCTAAAAGGTTCAGAGTAATCATTCAAAATTTTCCAAAACACGTTATCAAGATAATCTTTTACTGGATTTTCTAAATTAGCATCATCATTGTCAATATTTTTAAGATATGTGAGATTGTTTACTTCCCACATATTATGAGCCCTTCCTGCAGGATTGTAACTTCCACCAAACTTGACATAATCTTTTTTGTTGTCTTTCTCAAAGACTACAACCATCTGTTTTGCATGCAACATTTCATGAATAGCATCTCCATCATCTACAACAAACTGCTTTGTTTCTACTATTGAGATATCTTTCATACAATGCGCATAGTATTTTGAGACTTGTTCAATGATTGCATTTTCTTGTTTTTTTGGAAAAATTATATGTACTTTTTTATTTTTTTCCAACAGATTAGTTACTTGATTTTTTAGTTCTTCATCAGAAATGTTTGGGTTTTCACTTTTAATTTGGGTTTTAAAAATATTAGATTGCTTTTTTTCTAATCTCTTTGCAGATACAATTAGAGCTCGTGCTATTTTATCATCAGAAAAATAAGGAGCCATGATAAAAATCTCGGATACATTATCACGCAATAACAAACTATAGTAGTCCTTTTGTGCATCCTGCACATACCCAGGAACATTTACTGAGATTTCCATGGATAGACTGCCTGAGACAGCTATTTCTGGTAGAAATTTTTCATGAATTGTTTCAGAATCCATTTCATAGATTTGTTGGATTTCATCACATCTATCTACTAGTTGCCGTCGTTGATTGGCCATTAACAAAAAAGACATCAAAGTAAGGGTCCTAACAAATGGACCTTGAATCAAATCCATTTGGTCATATAGGGTCTTGATAAATTGAGACTCTATTCCAATTCCGCCAACAAATGCTGCTTTTCCATCAAAAATCCACAATTTAACGTGATTTGCAGCCAGAAAATCAGAAGATAACGGATTCCAACTATCATTAATTCTAACATCAATTCCAACGCTTTTCATTTGATTAATCATTGTAATTGTTTTATTTTGAAAATCATCAATAACATCAGGATCTGGAACAAAAGCTGAAACAAATCCATCAATTAAAAGACCTACATACACTTCAGGATTGTTTTGTTTTTTTGCAATCAGACGTTTACTTACCTCAAGTCCATATTCATCTGCCTTAAATCCAAGCTCAATACCGATGATTGATTTTGAGCTTTTATTATCAATCCAGTCATACAATCCATTAGGACTTGTGTTCCAGTGTTCACCCATCGGACCTCCATTCATAAATGAAATCATGGAATTACCATCAACAGGCAATATGTTAGTAAAAGATGCAACATCTTTTCTTGAGACTTTGTTATCATGAATAATTTTTTTTAAAACTTGTGAATGCAATTGAACAGCAGATAATGTCGGTCGCATTCCAAGCACCCCTCCCAATGCACGAACAATATCACCAATAAGATGTGTGACTGAAATCCTATCAAGAAATTCTTCTGCAATTGTTTGAACTATATCATCATCGTAATAATGATCAACACTTCCATCACGGTTTTGCAATTGGAGCTGCCAAGACTTTTTTTGTCTAAACTGTTCAAATAGTCTTGGTTTTTCTGAATTAATGAATTGTTTGTTTTTGGATTTGGAAGGAATTAGAATCAATTTAATTTCATAATATGTATGATGTTAATATATGAGTCTGCCAAAAACATTCGTTATAATCTTCTAGAATAATCATCATTAATTCAAAAATGATTTTAAATCATTTACTCAAACTTTGTCTTTAGGAACTGAACCAAACCGTGATTTTTGAGTAAAATTAGTTACCAGTCTATTTCTAAAATAGAGATCCATTGAGGCACCACCTGTTTTTAAAATCTCAGCACTCTCTAGATATTATTCCTGTCAAGAACACCTGAACCTGCAATAAACAAATTGACCTCACATTCATGGTCATATCCTTTCCAATAAGCCCATAAAGTAAAGCCAATTTCATTATCTCATTGGTATTCACGATATAATGGATCTCCAGGATTTTTTAACACTTGGAAATATTTTACAGGATCAAAACTAGAGTTCCAAGAACCAGGAATATCCACACCGTAATCTTTTTGAGGATTAAATGATTCTATTATCTTGGATCTTACCTGTGCCATCTCCTACACTACTCATAGAAAACTATATCATGATAAAATAACTCGTGAAAAACTATGAACAAAATAAAATGCTCTCACATACTGGTAGCAAAACAAAGCGAATCACTTGCCATACTTGAGAAGATCAAGAGCGGCGAAAAATTTGGAAAGCTGGCAAAAGAGTTCTCAATAGACACAGGTAGTGGGAAAAAAGATGGCAATCTGGGCTATTTTACAAAAGGCATGATGGTAAAGCCATTTGAGGACGCTGCATTCAAGCTGCAGATTGGCGAGGTATCAGATCCTGTAAAGACCGAATTTGGGTACCACATAATCAAAAGATTCGAGTGACCAAACGTCATAGTTTGACAAATCATTGACAGATCTTTTTTGTAGAATTTATTCAGGATGCCCAACGAATCAAGTAATTTTTCTGAACAAACATCAACGGGTAGGATCAGCCATCACAGAGAAACCAGAGAACGATCACCATCGTTCATAATCGAATAGACATAAAACACATGACGTTTTTTGTTGTTTCGGAGACACGTATCACAGTGGTATTGACACAGCAAATTCTAGACGAGGTTTTGGAATACATGGAAAATTCCATGAAGAATCTGGCAAGAGAGGCATTTGAGAACTTGGAGATCCAAGGAGGCACCAAGGAGATAGAGGGCTTTTTGCAGAGTCAGTTTGATGTAAGGTTTGAGAATTTGCTCAAGGCAAAAAACAGCAGCATTCATCATCTGGAATCAGGGATGAAGAACTTGATAATTCAGAGAAAACAAAAGATTTTTGAGGAAATCTTCAGCAGACATGAAAACTAAAGGAACGCATCCAATCCGTTCTTCTTGGATTCCATCTCCTGGTTCTTCTCCAGGACCTTGGTCATCTTATCGCCCATGAATTTGGCGGAGGTCATCTTTCGTTTTCCAATCCAATAGTACGTCTCATCTATGGTGTTTTTGGCAATGAGTACAACCAGCTTGCCCGTATCCTTTCTTCCGGTCCTGCCCCTTCTCTGGATGAACCTTACCGAGCTTGGGACGTTGTCATAGAAAATGACCTGGTTGACTTCTGCAATGTCCAGCCCTTCTTCGCCTACACGGGTTGCAATCAGCACCCTGAAGAGCCCGTCTCGGAATTTTTGCACGGTCTCTATCTGCTTTTTCTGTTTCAGTCCGGCCTCACCTGCCTTCCCTATCAGGATCCCTGCAGAGATGCCCTGCTCAGTCAGCTTGTTGTAAATCAAGTCAACCGAATCCCTATAACTTGTAAAGATCAGTGCCTTGCCAGGGACAGACTCAAGAATCTCTTTTAGCTTTGGTATCTTGGAGTGCTCAATGCCTCTTGATTGCGCCTCCTTTGCAAGATGCACTGCCCTAGTAAAGTTAGGATCAACCTCAAAGAGATCTTTTACTCCAACGCCCTTTTTTGCTTGTGCGCGCTCACAGAACTTCAGAAAAGGCGTGATCCCGTGCGCCTCAAGGATGTTTAGGGCGTAGTGTATTCGGATTGCGGTAAACAACGGCTTTGCAGAACGCCTGTTCTGGTTTAGTACAAACTGCCTGATTCTGAGCAAGGCCGAAAGGGATTGCTGCTCGGCCAGCTTTATTCCGTTCTTTCTTAGCACGTCATACCTCTCATCCAGCGCTATTTTCAGCAGAGTTTGAATTGCCTTAAGCTCCGGCGGAAGTTCCACGTTAATCCATTCGGTGTGAGTCTCCTGCGTGTACGGTTTCACGTCAGGGCTGTCTTCTCTTCTTTCTGCCACCCTGGATATTCTCAGTCTTGTCAGGATTTCAGTCGCCTTTTCCTTCTCACTTGGAAGCGTGGCAGTCATCCCAACAATTCTGACGGCAGAATTCTCAAACATTTCCGCAATTCCAGAATAAGCATAGTCGCCAATTGTCCTGTGCACCTCGTCAAAAATCACCAGGCTGAACTGTTCAGGCGATATGATCTGTCGGTTCAAATCGTTTCTGGCTATCTCAGGAGTGGCACAAACTACGCTGTTGCCCCAGAGTTTTTCTCTCTTCTGAACAGGATCCTCCCCAGTGATAAGGGAGATGTCATCCAATGTAAGGTGTGCTTTTAGGAATTCATAATGCTGGTTGACCAAGACCTTGGTCGGAGCCAAAAACAAAACACCTCCTCCTTTTGAAAGATATTCTGCAATTACTTGCAGCGCTATTGCGGTTTTACCCAGACCTGTTGGCAAGACTACGATGCAGTTTTCCTGGATTGCCTGATTGGCAAGGCTTACCTGGTAGTCTCGTTTTTCTATAGAGTCCTTCTTCACATATTTTTTCTCAAGATACTGCATCATCCTACTCAAGAAAGCGGAATTTGTTGATTTTATGCTTTCGTGTAGAGTTATCGAGCTATTGCTATACACCAAATCCATTGCACAGATAAAAGAAAATAATATGCGAAATGTTGGTATTTTACGCCTAAAGTTCGGGTCCAGTTGTCAGCCGAGTCTGAACTGCCTTGGTTTTGACAGTTAAGACAGGTGGTGGAAATATGTACATGATGATGTTTTGATTTGAGTCTTCAAGATCATTTTTCATGTGTATGATGTACGTCTTTTCTCTTGTCACAAAGAATCAGATTACAGCAAGTCCTAAATTCCCAAATGACGTATGAGGAATAGTTGGCAACAGTACACGATGGAAAGACATCGGCGCGCATGCAAAAACATGGCATAACAAACAGAAGAGTCATCTATTTTTCAGGCAAGATGCTGGGGTCTGTCGATCTAAGAAGAGAGCAGGAATACTTGAGAACAAAAAGCACCGTTAAGGACAGGCCACTTTACATAATTGAGATGTCAGGCATTTCCTCAAAGTACATCGGCGAGACTGAGAAGAACCTCAGAGTGATTTTCAAGAAGATCAAAGACATGGATGGCATCTTGCTTTTTGACGAGGCAGATGCTTTGTTTGGCAAAAGAGGCAAGGTCAAAGACGCCCATGACAGGTATGCAAACATTGAGACCAATTACCTTTTGGAAAGGATTCAGAAGTATGACGGAATTATGTTCATGACCCCGAACCACAAAAAACCAATCACAATGCAAGGCATATCCAAACTAGACTACATAGTTTGCCTGCATTTACGATCCAAACAACACGACAAGAAAACAGAATCTAAATCTTAAGATGCCCTAGTTTTGGAATACGGCTTGCAAAATCACGCTGCAGCAGTATTATCTCGTTTGTTTTTTTAAACCGAGTCAGTCTTTCGTTAGTCTCATTCAAGAATGATTTTACCTGTGCAAAGCAGTTCGCCAGTTCTTTTTTTGTTTTGCCATCATCACTGTTCTCCTTGGTCCTAAGAATTGACGATGACAGATCAAACATGCCGGACATTCCTTCAAGCAGCGATTCGTAATCGCTCTTTGCGAGCTTGTTCAGTTTGAAAGAGTTGAGGTTCTTGGATATGTCCACGAAGATGTTTCTGTTTTCAAGTTTTTTTAAGGCGCCATTGATCCTAGACTCGTACGTAAAAATCAGATTATTTACAAATCCAATCGTGTCCTCAAACGACTGCTGTGGCATCTTTTCATAATAGGCATCGTTCTTGTGGCCATGTTTTTTGACATACCCAAGCATCTCCATTTTTTTCAGGGCATCCCTGAACTTGGCTCGGGCGTACCTTTTTTTGCGATCATTCAGACATCTTTCCCACATGTCTCCAAAGTAGTTTTTTTCTTCAGACATGCAATTAAGGACATTGTCTATGGAGATCGTTTGCATAGCAGCTAGTTTGTTTTCAATTATTTATTGTTGGTGCGCTCAAGAAAACGCGTCTCAACAGACCAAGATCGTTTTTAACTCAGCCCAAGCAACATCCAGTAAAAAGTTGTCTTTCATCAAGCACATCAGAATCAACAAAAGATTTTGATCAAAAACGATGCAAGAAAGCAGGATATGAAACAACAATGAATTGCAGCATCATATCAGGAGAACAGAGCGGAACAAAATCAGCCGCGAGCGGTTAGAAAAAAGAAAGTGTGTGAGTGACTATTCAAGGTTCTTCTTTGCTTTGTTTATCATAGCCGTTTCTTCACGAAGATGTTTTTTCAACAAGCGTTCATGATCTTTTTTGTGAACACTATATGCCTTGTTAAGAGACTGTTTTGACTTTGCTCTCTTTACAGCATTTTGAAATTTTTTATGAATGACGTTTACTTCGGACGTATAACTTGCCATCAGAACTAGTAGCGTCATGAAATTAAAGAACTTTGTGCACGCATGATCAGTGAAATCATCACATCAAGGTGATCGCACAAGAAGATCAGTCAACGTGATCCATATATTGAACAGATAGGGAATATTTGCATGAGTGGCTCTTTTGAAAGACCAAGCTGGGACGAATATTTTATGCTTCAAGCCGAATTGGCAAAGCTTCGTTCAAACTGCATGACAAGACAGGTGGGGGCAGTAATTGTTCGAAACCACAGGCAGCTTGCAACAGGATACAACGGGACCCCTCCTGGAATCAAGAATTGTTTTGAGGGCGGATGCAAGAGATGCCAGCTACGAATGGAGGGAAAGATAGAATCAGGCGAATCGCTTGACAGGTGCCTTTGCAACCATGCAGAGGCAAATGCAATAATGCATTGTGCAATTTTGGGAATCGAGGCAGGCATAGCAGGCGCGGTGATGTATACGACATTTGTCCCATGCTTGGAATGCACAAAGATGGCAATTACGATAGGAATAAAAAAATTTGTTTGTCTAGACTCTTATCCTGAGACGGATTATGGTTTGCTAGAAGAGGCAGGAGTGAATTTGGTACAGTTAGACAAAAGCAAGATTTCGAGATGGGCAAAAGAGCTCGTCGCCAATTACAGAGATTCAGTGTAGCAAAATGCAAGTAAACGTGGAAGAGATCAAAAGAACAGATGCAATGCCACCGTCAATGCTGGTATCTGCCACATATGATAACAGCTCCAAATCCGCAGTACTCAAATTTTATGAGCCAAAATCCCAGAAGCTGATCTTATGGAAGGACGAGACAGGCCACAAGCCATACTGTTATTCAAGGTTGTCGCCAGACGAGTTGGATTTTCTTCAAGAAAGGGACGACGTCATAGAAATCAAAACAGTTCAGAAATATGATTTGATGAAAGACAAGAGCACAAGCATGTCAAAGATCACAGTGGAAGATCCTTTAACAATTGGAGGCACCACAGGAGACAAGAGCATCAGGAACATAATTGAGACTTGGGAGTCAGACATCAAATATTATGAGAATTATCTTTATGACAGAAAACTAGTTGTTGGAAAATATTACAAGGTCGTAGATGGGAACATCAGACCGCATGATTTGGAAATTTCTGACGAGGTAAAGATTGCACTGAAGAGTTTGCTGTGGGACAAGGTGGACAGTGAAAGCATGGTGGATGCAGAAGAGTTCAAAAGATACATCACTGAATGGGCGGATTTGCTAAACCAGCCGATTCCCAAAATCAAGAGGCTCAGCCTGGACATAGAAGTCGAAGCAGAG
>JAGQHE010000038.1:0-39290 GCA_020431995.1 Candidatus Nitrosopumilus sp. | reverse complement strand
GTACTAAGAACAGAGGGGACAGAGGAGGGGACAAACGAGCTTGAACAGAACGTCAAGATCACATTCTATGATGCAGACAAGGAAAAAGAAATGATACAAGACGCGTTTGGGATAGTCAAAGAGTTTCCATTTGTCGTCACATATAACGGGGACGAGTTTGATTTGCCATATCTGTACAACAGAGCAGAGAGGCTCGGGATTAAGAACTCAGACAACCCATTTTACATGATGAGAGACTCTGCCACACTGAAGAGCGGTGTGCATCTTGATTTGTACAGGACACTTTCAAACCGCTCATTTCAGATCTATGCATTTAGCCAAAAATACACGGACTTTTCATTGAACAGCGTCTCAAAGGCGCTGCTTGGAAAAGAAAAGATAGACTATGGCCTTGAGTTTGACCAGCTATCCCTCTATCAGACTGCAAATTATTGCTACAATGACGCTCTTTTGACATACGAGCTTACCAGCTTTAACAAGGATCTGCTGATGGACTTGCTTGTAATCATTGCAAGAATCGGCAGGATGCCAATTGACGACATTGCAAGGATGGGGGTTTCCCAGTGGATAAGAAGCCTGCTGTATTACGAGCACAGGAGAAGGAATTGCCTGATTCCAAAAAGAGAGGAGCTTGAAAGAAGATCAGAGGGAGTAATGTCAGATGCGGTAATCAAGGATAAGAAATACAGAGGAGGGCTGGTCGTAGAGCCCAGAGAAGGAATTCACTTTGACGTGGTAGTCATGGACTTTGCAAGCCTGTATCCCAGCATAATCAAGGTCAGGAACCTGTCTTATGAGACAGTAAGATGCGTTCATGAGGAATGCAAGAAGAACACGATTCCGCAGACAAACCATTGGGCATGTACAAAGAAAAATGGCCTGACCTCAATGATAATTGGTTCGCTGAGGGATTTGAGGGTAAACTACTACAAGAGCCTATCAAAGAAACCTACACTTACAGATGACCAAAGACAGCAATATACTGTAGTCAGCCAAGCACTCAAGGTGATTCTTAATGCCAGCTATGGGGTGATGGGCGCAGAGATATTTCCTTTGTATTTTCTTCCGGTAGCAGAAGCAACAACCGCGATAGGCAGATACACGATTCTTGAAACGATCAGCAACTGCGAAAAAAATGGAATCAAAGTGCTCTACGGGGATACAGACTCATTGTTCATCAAAAAGCCAAACGAGGAGCAGATTCACAAGGTAATCGAGCAGGCAAAAAAGGATCACGGGGTGGATTTAGAGATTGATAAAGTCTACAGGTATTGTGTGCTAAGCAACAGAAAGAAGAACTATCTGGGGGTAACCAAGGATGGAAAGGTAGATGTCAAGGGGCTAACGGGGAAAAAATCACATACGCCCCCGTTTATTAAAAAATTGTTTTATGAGTTGCTTGATGTGCTGTCCAAGGTCCAGACAGTAGAGGATTTTGTAAAGGCAAAAAAAGACATATCAGAAAAAATTGCAACATGCGGCAGGAGAGTAGAGGCCAAGGAGATACCGCTGGAAGACCTGACATTTAACGTGATGCTAAGCAAGGCACCATCTGAATATGTCAAGACAATCCCGCAACACATCAGGGCGGCAAAGCAGCTTGAGACAATAAGAGAAGTGAAAAGGGGCGACAAGATATCATTTGTCAAGATCCTAAACAAACCTGGCGTAAAGCCAGTCGAGATGGCAAAAAAAGAAGAGATCGACTCAAAAAAATACATGGAGTTTATGGAGGCAACGCTTGAGCAAATCACGTCGTCGATGGACTTGGATTTTGACGTAATACTTGGAAAGCCAAAGCAGACTGGAATGGACCAGTTTTTTTGGAGCTAGGATAAGGCATGGAGGTTGACGGGACACTTCTCACCATATTAGGAATTGCAGCAGGAGTGCTCATCCTGACAGGATGGGTAGAGCAGATTTACAAAGGATACAAGACAAAGAGCATGAAAGACATTTCAAAATTTTTAATGATATTTATCTCGTCTGGCGCAATATTGTGGCTAATTTATGGGATAATAGTATCAGACATATTCATTGTCGGGACAAATATCGCGGCAATAATCCTTATGTTCATAGTTCTTGTAATGAAAAGGAAATACGACATGATTCTGCAAAAGAAGCAATAAAGAATTAAATAGAATGCGGGGAGACTGACGAGGATGTTTGTAATCAACTGCAAAAACTATGAGGAGGTTGCAGGAAAAGAGATCATCAAGTTTGTGAGAACAGCTGAAAAGATTTCCAAGAAATACAACGTAAGAATCGCAATATCCCCGCCCCAGCACCTAATAGGGCTGGTTGCAGACAGTTCAATTCCGATTTTTGCACAACATGTTGACGACTCCAAGGTCGGAAGCACGACAGGCTATGTCATTCCGGAACTACTAAAAAAGTCCAGAGTCAGCGGATCACTGATCAACCACAGCGAGCACAGGATCCCAGGCAGTGAGATTCAGAAACTGGTTCTGAAATTAAAAGAACTGAAGATGACATCGATTGTGTGTGTAAAAGATGTCGCAGAAGTAAAAAAGTATTCAAAATTAAATCCGGATTACATTGCAATAGAGCCTCCAGAGCTAATCGGATCTGGAAAGGCAGTATCAAAAGAGAAACCAGAGATGATTGAAAAAGCCGTCAAGGCAGTAGAAAGTGCAAAAAACAACACAAAGTTGCTTTGCGGTGCAGGGATTGTTTCAGGCCAAGACGTTGCAAAGGCTATCGAGCTAGGATCAAAAGGGATACTAGTGGCAAGCGGGATAGTCAAGGCAAAGGATTGGGGCAAGATCATGTCTGAGTTTGCCAAGTCAATGGCATGATACAAGATTGCGGCTAGATTATTGTCAGGGTCACAGCGACGCCATTGCTGTTCCATGCAAAAACATCATCATCGCCATACGGAAATCTTACAATAAGTGAGATCAATTCAAAAAAGTTATTCAGATCAGCCACAGACGGCTTTGCGGATCCACTTGGATGCGAATGGACAGTCCCCACATAACTCATATCTCCTGGAAGCATGTGGCGTGGAAAGCCTGAAGACGAGTGGGCACCAAAGGCAAAAGGAGGCATGACCAGGCCGTCAATTAGGACATTGCCTTTATCTGATTTTCCACGCAGAATAAGAATTCCTTCGTCAGGGTGTTTCATTTGGCAGTATGACAAGATGCTGTCCAGAACCTCTTTTTTCAGTTTTATTTCTCGTTTGGTTTTTACGACAAGACCCGCAGGTCCCGGTTTTTTTGTTTTAAAAAACATCCTTGTCTTCACATGCCATGCCACGTAGCGCATTTTCGTTCTTTACAAGTTCAAGAATTCTGAACGGGATTTTGTTCAGGTTCATTTCTTTTTCAGCCGAGACATAGATGGTCTTGTTTTCTAACAGAAATTCCATCGTGATAACATTTTTTCTGTGATATATGGAAAAATTCACTATGCCAAGTGACGAGTCAAACTCACACAGCATTCTTGTACGTAATGCCACTTCCATGAATAGCATCTCACGTTCTCTTCTATCAACATAGAACCGAACATTATCTCTTGTTGCTCCTGTGACTAGGCGGCCCTTATCATTTATGACTCCGGCAAACCTAATGGCAGGATCAACATCCACAATTTTTTTACACGTGTCTTTCAGATATTTTTCTGACTGTATTGTCTGCAGCATTATTTCTCACCAGTTACGATTTCTGACATCTTTTTGTCCATGCGTTTGGTTTGTGAATCAAAGTAATAACCATCGATTAACAAAGTTAGTGAAGACTTAATAGACAACAATCCGGAACTCGGAAAATCCAATTCAGATCTTTAACTGCAGATCAGCAGCAAGTCCTTGAGATGACGTAAATCCATCACATGTCCCCCAATGTTGGCAGGTTTTATTGCCGCTGCTTTGATCTAGTCATTTGCAGTTGGTTTTTGGGAATTAGGAATCCTTTTTAAATTAAAACTAACCGTATAGAACAGATGGTGTTTGAGAATATTCTAGTTCCCTATGACGGAACAAATTTCTCTAACAGGGCATTTAGAAAAGCATTGGGTATTGCAAAAAAAGACAACTCCAAGATCACAGTGTTTACGGTCATAGAAGGCGAGTATTCAGCAATTAAGGGGTATACCAAGATAAACCCTCAGACAATCAAAAAGCAACAGGATGCTGCCAAAAAATACATTTACAATCTTGAGCAAACTGCAAAAAGTCTCAACATTCCAATCTCCGTAAAAATCAAGCAGGGGACCTCCATCGTAAAAGAGATAGTCAGTCTTGCAAATTCCAAAAAGACAGATCTCATAGTGATTGGTTCGCATGGCAGAACAGGCCTGAACAAATTAATCCTAGGAAGTGTCGCAAACAGCATAGCACAGCAGGCCAAATGCGCAGTGATGGTGGTAAAATAGATGACTTTTAAGAAAATCCTAGTTCCTTATGATGGATCAGTTTCTTCTCTGCGCGCTTTCAACAAGGCAGTGGAACTGGCAAGACAGCATGACTCGCATATCAGAGTAGTGAGTTGCCTTGACATTTCAAACTTAGGCGGATGGTACATCGATAAGCGAATCAACAAAGACATCATGAGGAAGGCAAAAAAGATAACGGAAGAACTGTTTTCCAAATTAGAAAGCATTGCAAAAAAGAATTCAGTACCAATAGAGTTCAAGATAATAGAATCAGGCAACACAGTAAAGTCCATCATATCATTTGCAGAATCCAAAAAGATTGATCTTCTTATAATGGGATCCTCTGGAAGAGGCAATTTTGACAAGATACTGCTTGGCAGCGTAAGTAATGGCGTCATGCAAAAAGCAAAGTGTCCGGTTTTGATCATAAAATGACTGATCATAAAATTTAGAGTCATCACACCTTGCATCAAACAAGAATGGCAGGTTTTCTTTCATCAAACTGGATTTTTTTCCAGCTCTGACCTGCACTCAGTGTTACGATCTCTGTTTATACATAGCCCTTTGCATGCGATGAACGGTTGGCATGCACGCAATAAATAAAATTTAACATTGTTAAGCAATTCTTTATTTACTGATCATCATATGTTCGTCATGTCAAAGATTATTCGACCCAAGACTCCAAAAACGGTCAATGTTCTTGGGTTGCGATTGACAATGCTTGAGGACGGAATACTCTATCTCAAATTTTTAAAGCCGCTGATAATCACGTGAGTTACCATAGGCATCATCTCACCGCGTCAGGGATTGCATATTTGCGGGAGATTAGTCGCTTGGGATCGGTTTTGTTTTTCTAAAAATAAAAAAATACATCGCCAAGCCAATCACCGCGTATACAGCAGATACAAGCTTTGCCGAATCGCTGAGAAAGTACATCAGCCCTATGCAGCTTGCTGCTCCCAGAATTGGGACTACAGGATACATCGGAACCTTGAAGAGGCGCTTGGTATCAGGCTCAGTTCTTCTCAGTTTGATCAGTGCCAGGTTAACAAAGAGGTACGTAAAAAGGCTGCCAAAATTAACTATTGATGCAACGGTATCAATGTTATTGTAAAACAATCCTGCAAAAACTATGATGATCAGACATCCTATTATTATGGACACGTACGGTGTTCCAAACCTTTTGCTGATTTTTTTAAAATGGTGCGGAAGCAAATGATCTCGGCCCATCGCAAAACTGGCTCTGGTCCCACCAAGTATGCTGCTTAGGACCACGGAGCCGGCGGCAATCAGAGCTGAGAACGAAACAAAATCAAAAAACATTTGATTGTCAGATACGATGGACGCAATACTGCTTAAAGGGTGAGCGTCCTTTGCCTCGTCATGCCAGTCAAGTATGCCCACCAAAAGGACAGCCACGCATATGTAGAGAACAAAGGTCACTGCAAATGCCAGCATCAGTGCTTTTGGAATTGTCTTTTGAGGGTTTTTTGTTTCCTCAGACATCATGGTAACCGTGTTAAACCCGATGAATACAAAGAATATCACCGCAGCACCGCTCAGCATGCCTCCAAAACCAGTAGCAAAAAACGGGGTATAATGTCCGACATCAAAATGTTGAGCAAGGTAAAAGCCACCAAGCATCAGCAACATAGTAATGGCAAAAATCTTAATCAGAACCATTACAGACGTGGCCTTTGTCGCTTCCTTTACCCCCAAGATGTTTAGCAGACACAGTACTGTTGGCAAGCCAACTGCTGCAAGCAGCATAGGCAATGCACCCTCCAATCCAAACATGGACGTAAAGTATGCAGCAAACCCGACTGACACTGCTGCGCCTCCTATCATGTAATCAAAGTACTTGAACCAGCCCACAAGAAAACTCCAGAATCTTCCGAACGCTCTTTTTGTGTATGCATAGCTTGCACCCGTATCCGTGATAAATGACGAAAGCTCTGCTGCAGACAATGCGGTGAGCATTGCGATCACGCCTGCAATCAAAAAGGACAGTATTACTGCAGGACCTGCAATCCCGGCAGCCACTCCGCTTAGCACGAAAATCCCTGCGCCGATAATATTTGCAATTCCTACAGATGCAGCTCCAAACGTTCCAATGGTTCTTTTCAATTCAGACATGGAATCCTTATTCGTTAAGAAAAATGCTGGATAAATGTTGATGTCAAAAACCAGGTTTTAGTTCATGCAGTTGAGATGTTTTTTGATTTATTCTCTCCGTAAGGCTACTGACGGTGAAAGATTGGATGCCTTCCAGGCAGGCAAATTCTTGCAAAAATGCTGAGACATATCCAGTAGCCAGACTTTCACAAGATCAGCAGTTGAGATCATAAAAATAATTCAGAATCAGAACGGTACTTTTGTACATCAACAGTGAATTAGTTTAATACCCCCTTTTTTAGATTGATTAATCGTAAAAAATGAAACAGGTTTATTTTTATGACGAGGGAGACGGTAAAAACAAGAAACTCCTAGGAGGAAAAGGAGCTGGCCTGTGTGAGATGACCAGACTGAAATTGCCAGTACCGCCAGGGTTTACAATCACTACCGAAGTCTGTAACAGGTATTATGAGAATAACAAAAAGCTGCCAAAAACACTCATGGCAGAGGTAAAGAAAAACATTGCAAAGATTGAGAAGAGGACAGGAAAGAAATGGAATTCAAAATCAAACCCTTTGTTAGTATCAGTCAGATCAGGGGCAGCAATATCCATGCCAGGCATGATGGATACAATATTGAATTTAGGATTAAACGATCAGACAGTATTAGGACTGGCCGAAAAAAGTAGCAATCCCAGATTTGCATGGGACTCCTATAGAAGGTTCATCCAGTTATTTGGCAAGGTAGTCTTCGGAGTGGATGACAGGAAGTTTGACGAGGTGCTAAACGCCGCAAAAAGAAAACAAAACGTAGAAGCCGACAGCGACATAAACGAAGAGTCACTAAAAGATATAGTTTCACAGTACAAGCGAATTTGTGAAAGCCATACAGGCAGGAAGTTCCCAACAGACCCAACAGAGCAGCTAGAGCTTGCAATCAAAGCAGTCTTTGGCAGCTGGATGGGGGAAAGGGCAATTGTTTACAGGGAGAAGAATAACATTACAAAAGACATTGCAGACGGAACCGCGGTGAACGTAGTATCAATGGCATTTGGAAACATGGGCAATGATTGTGCCACAGGTGTTGTCTTTACAAGAAACCCAGGGGACGGGACCAGAAAGATTTACGGCGAGTACCTGATCAATGCCCAAGGAGAAGATGTCGTAGCTGGTGTGCGAACAGGAAAACAGGTAGACGAGATGAAGACAGAGATGCCCCAATCATACAAACAGCTGGCACAGACATGTGAAAGACTGGAAAAGCACTACAAAGAGCCGCAAGACATCGAGTTTACAATAGAGCAAGGGAAGTTCTATTTGCTACAGACAAGAAATGCAAAGATGAATGCGTCCGGGATGGTAAAAACATCAGTGGACATGGTCAAAGAAAAGCTGATTGACAAGAACAGGGCAATCACAAGACTGCATGCAGAGCAATTAGAGCAACTGTTGCACAAAAGAATCGATCCTGAACAGATTAAAAACTATACACAGTTAGCAAAAGGCATCGCGGCATCGCCAGGAGCTGCCAGCGGGATTGCAGTGCTTGACGTAAAGAGGGCAACTGCAATGGGAGAGAATGGCGCTAAAGTAATCCTAATCAGGGAAGAGACAAAACCTGAAGACGTTCCAGCATTCTTCGAATCAGTCGGGATTTTGACCAGCAGGGGAGGTAAAACGTCTCATGCAGCAGTAGTCGCCAGAGGAATGGGCAAGCCGTGCATTGTCGGATGTTCTGAATTAAAGATAGATACAGATAACAAGCAGTGTAGCGTAGACGGCAAAATAGTAAGAGAAGGCGATTCTATTACCATCGACGGAAGCACAGGCATCGTGTATATTGGAGATATCCCGACAATAGAGCCAAAAGTCAATGCGGATTTCAAGCAGATTCTGGAATGGTCCCAAAAGGCAAAAAAGATAGGAATCAGGGCAAATGCAGACACGCCAGAAGGGGCAAGACTTGCAAGAGAGTTCGGAGGCCAAGGAATTGGACTGTGTAGGACCGAGAGAATGTTCAATGGAAGCGACAGAATTAACTTATTCGTAGATATGATCATGGCTGAAAACATTGAGGAGCGAAGTAAGATCCTCAAGAAACTCGGCGAGTTACAAAAGAGCGACTTTATTGAGATACTGCAAGCAATGGAAGGGTACGAGGTCACGATTAGACTGCTAGACCCACCATTGCATGAATTCTTACCAAACCCTGAAGAGCTTTCGGAGAAAATTCGCAAATTAGAACTAAGAAATGAGACTAGCGAAGCCAACGCAGCAAAAACCGTCCTAAAGAGAGCAAGGGAGCTTGCAGAAGTCAATCCAATGATGGGACACAGAGGAGTCAGGGTCGGAATCACGTATCCTGAGATTTATGAAATGCAGATTCGTGCAGTCTTTGAAGCATTAGTTGAGCTGACAAAGAAAAAGGTAAAGGCCCATCCACAGATCATGATTCCACAGATCAGCAGCGTTGCAGAACTGAACCACATCAAGAAGATTTATGATTCAGTCAAAAAAGAGATGGAGAGCACACACAAGATGAAACTAAAAATCAATTTTGGAACAATGATCGAGGTTGTCAGGGCGGCATTGACTGCAAACGAGCTTGCAAACACTGCAGAATTCTTCAGCTTCGGTACCAATGACTTGACACAGGGCACATTTAGCTTCAGCAGAGAAGACGTGGAAGGCAAGTTCCTTCCAGAATACATGGAAAAAGAGCTGCTAGAGAGAAACCCATTCCAATCAATCGATGTCAACGGGGTAGGCAGTTTGATAAAAATTGGAATTGAGGCAGGTCGCAGAGTCAGACCTGGCATGGAGGTAGGAATATGTGGAGAGCATGGAGGAGACCCTAGCTCAATAAAATTCTGCCATGGCGCAGGTCTTAGTTACGTAAGTGCGTCACCGCACAGAATTCCGATAGCAATAGTAGCTGCCGCCCAAGCCGCAATAGAGCAGCCAAAATCCAAATCTAAAGCAAAGTCCACGGCCAAAGCAAAGCCCAAGCGAAAGTAATACAGAACATCAGAAAACTACAGCATTGAGAGAATTTTTTGTACAATTTCGTCGTGGTTTGACGCGATTTCTGTAGAGATCAGTATGATGTCCTTTTCATGATAAACATTAATCCATTTCACACGATCACGCGACTCTACAGACCAGTTTGTTTTTCCAAGTGGTTTATCAAAAACCCGATTCATTTTTGCCTTTAGCAATGCCTCACGATGTAACAGTTTTGTTTCAGGAACATTGAGTTGTGGAGTCATTCCTTTTTTTCTACGATACGCCTTTAATCTACCGCATTTGCACAGAATCCCTGCAAACCGTATTGACGCATCAAGATCTAGAATCCTACTGCAGAACTTACTTTCAGGACTGGGTTCCTCTAATTTTTGCACGGTTTTAATTGTTTTTTTTAAAAAATAGAAGCCAAAAAACAATTTTGTTGACCAAAGAGTAAAATGCAAAACATTCGGCTTGGGCACAAAATTACTTTTGGTCAGACGTGGTTAGCCAGAAGTGCATTATTTTCCTATTTAGATCTACAAATGCATCAGCATTATCATTCCATGTCTTGACATTTTGCTTTCCAGACTCGATTGTAGAGATGATAATTTTGTTACATAATGATCTGTACTTTACGGTTTCTTCGCTCAGATTCTCAATGAGAATTTTAAACGATTCAGGGAATGCATGATCAAGTTTAGAATTGCTCATGAATTCCTTTTGTAGTGATATGTTTGCGTTTACAGCATTTTTCCATGTTTTATAAGATTCATTTTGAAAATCAAACAGCACCTGTTGAATATGAGGGACTGAGTTTTCAATCTCGGCAAAATATTTTTTGCAGATTTGCGCTACAACATCAAAGCCATTTTGACTGCCTTCGTTTTTAACCATAACTTTTCTAGAAAATATCCGAACTTAAGCATATTGGTAAAAAATCAAATCACATATCTTGTCTGTGAATGTTGTTTTCATTATAACCAAGACCTTTAAACCGAATTTGGCATGAGCTTAGTTCCATGAGTTACAGGTGTCTGATTTGCAACAAGGTTTTGGAGTCCCCTAGAAATCTAGAAGCGCATTTGAAAACAGAGCACGGGTGGGGTGTAAAAAGAAAGCAAAGTGAATTGGACGTACAGTCATGACTTACAATACACTAGGATGCAACGCGGAATGTTTTGCAAAATTGATGTACTGTTATTTTCATTCAGATTCTCAGAAACCACCCTATAAAGAAATCATGCAGGTTTGCAAGAATCATGGAAAGAAGATTACATCAAATGACGTGAACATCCGAATTCAATCATTGCTCTAATGTAGTTCAAAGTCCTGATCAGATCTGCAGTGAGATAACTTATGCGATAGGAGGCTTTTCAGCATAATGCAATTTAGATTCAGGCCAGGTTTTGAAAACCAAGGCGGCTTGCGCTGTTGAATTCAAATAATTTCTCTTGAAATGATAAAGACTGAAAACGTAATCATGTAATTTCTTATAGGCCGATCTCAATATCCTTGCCATTCCAAATGTTGATAAGCCAACTGAGCGTAATTTTGAATAAGTTGCTGCCTAGAATTGATTCGATAAAGCAGATTAGGCAAAAGATAGGAATAACGCAAAAAAAACTTGCCACCATGACCGGGGTCAGCACTTCGATGATAAACCAAATAGAGTCTGGAAGGAGCCAACCAAGTTACGAGACAGCAAAGAAGATTTTTGAGAGCCTGGCAAAACTGGAGGGGGAATCCTCATCGCACACAGCAGGGGATTTTTGCAGTAAGGACATAGTGAAATTAAAACCGACTAACACCCTACACGATGCAATCAAGAAAATGCACCAATCATCAATCAGTCAGATTCCAATATTTGACAACGCAGATGTTGTCGGAGTGATATCTGAGGACGGCATCGTGAAGCACTTGGCAGATTTGGGGGAGGCCGAATTGAAAAAAGCAAAGCTTGCAGATACCATGGATCCGGCCCCACCAATCGTGGATTTTGATACGCCTGCAAACGTACTGGTGCCTCTAATCAGATACTCAAAATGCATTCTGGTCTCAAAGAAATCAAAGATTGTAGGAATAATCACTGCTTCAGACACTCTGAAGATGATGGAATAGTTATTTTGGGTGAGAGCAGAGCTCAGCCAAAACGCCATGCAGTGACTTTGGATGAATAAAAGTAACTTTAGTTCCAGCAGAGCCAGGCCTGATCTGACCTAGAAACTGAACGCCGCAGCCTTCCATACGATCTACTTCGCCTTCGATGTCATCCGTCTCCAACGCCATATGATGCAGTCCAGGACCTTTCTTGTCAAGGAATTTTTTAATTGGACTTGAATCATTTGTTGGTTGCATCAGTTCCACCCGGCCATTTTCCAAATGAATGATTGCGACTTTGACGCCTTCAGACGCTACCGTTTCAAACTCAACGCTGTCAACCCCCAATGCTTTCTGGTATACTTTGGCAGATTCTTCCACATCGTTTACTGCAATTGCAATATGATCAATTTTCATCTAAAACACCCATGAATTATTCAGTATTAATTGGTTTTATTTTTTAATTTTCAGATATATCAAGAGTCCAAAGGAAGCAATGCTACCCACAATCATGCCCAGTCCGATCAGCCACTCTTGAGAGAACCAGTTATAATTTGTGAGTACCAAGAATCCGGTTAGAATCGCAATCACGATTGCCAGTGCACAGATTATTGTGTTCTTATACGCCTTTTGGAAATGATATGGGCGCGGTTCTTTTTGGATCAACTTTCACAGCCATCCGGTCATTCATTTTTACACGCATAAAATTCTATATTCCACGAACTGTACATGAGGAAATAACTGATACGCGTTCTTAGAAAATGCCAAGTCATAGGATTCAGATATTGGGTGAAGTACAATGATGCAGTACAGGATGCATGAAATCAACCATTTTCAAAATTTTTATTTTTGTGTCTACTTCTAGGCTTGGATCTTAATCGAGTTTTGCAACATGGGCACCTACAACCATCAATGTAAAAATAATGGGCACACAGCGAACATCGCTTCTGACCAGAGGAATATCGTAAACCGTTCTTAACAGAAACAGTCTTCAGTCGTTCACATAATCCAATACAAGTTTGTGCCATAGTTTAGAAGCAAACAACAAACCAGAAAAAAGAGAGGGGGAATCTGATTTGTTAACTATGCTTGTTTTATCACCTCTTTTTGATTCATGATGACATTATCTGTTTTTGAATAGATATAGTAGTAGCAACACAATGTAATACAATGTGTGTTGTAGATTCAAATGAGGTTTTTTCAGATATCTGTTGGAAAAACTGTTCAAGAACATTACAGTTGCCATAATCACACTTGTACATACAAAGAGAACTTTTGATGTACTGATTTAGCAAAGAAATTCAGCGGCAATTTAACGATAATTGAATGTCTTTACAAAATTCCTCCCAAATTTTATTTTTTTGAAACAAAATCAGATAAAAAGATCACGGAAAAGCAAATTCGGAATTAAACAAGAACAAGCGAAAAGAAGATGCAAAAAAGAAGGGCTTCAAATCAATACAAAATTTGCGCGTATCGATTCAATAGCGCATTAGATAATTGATCACGGCAAAGTTGATTTGCCAATAGCAGAATGTCCAAAACTTTCCATGGCAGAATAAAATCATTATGATGACACAACAAGCAGCGTTCAGCACAAAGCGCATTGTAATATCATGACCGGAAAAAATCGAATTGTGATCACACTACAGGAAAAACAAGAGTTATTGTTGTTTTAGTTAATTTTACCTCTAATTTCTTTCCCAAAATGTCATAAAACAATTCAGTGGCTAAAGTTTTTACGTACAAAGACCAATTTTTCCCCAAATCGTGCTGGATTTTAAAGATGACAGTATTGTTTTTCTTTTCTATGTCATGTTGCATCCAAGCAACATGAAGCCAGGTACGCAGAATCTCTATAAAATCTTCAACAGTATATTCACCTTTCATAAAATTGAGTATATCTGAAAAAGTATCTTTTTCTATCACCTCTGCCAAATGAATAATTTCTTTTTCAGTTAGTTTTTCAACAGCATATTTTACAAAAGGTTTTGTCATTGGCAACAATCCAACTTTTCTTTCATATTTTTCCCAGAGAATATGATTGCCCAATATCTTTGAAACTAAGGCATTGAAGTTAATTTTTTCAAACCCTGCTTCTTGTTTTATTTCTTCAATTAAAGAAGAGGATAGTCTGAGTGAGACAGTTTTTGTTTTATCTTCCAACCCCATTTTCTTTCTAATAAGAATAGGAGTCAATCTGGAATAAAAAAGATAGTCCATATCTGAGTTTTTATTTGATTCAATTTCACAGCAACAGATTATTTTTGATAGCAGTTTTGGATTTATTTCTAACAGATGCTTTTATTGAGCATACTTTTGAAAATAAATGCATGAAAAGTCTAATTAGAAGACCTCTTTTGGACGATATTCACCGAATACCTCTCTGAACGTGTTACTGATTTCACCAGTAGTAGCAAATGCCTTTGCAGCCGTGATAATGTAAGGCATCAGATTTTCCTCAGTGTCAGCTGCACTTTTCATTGCTGAAAGCGCGTCTTCCCATTTCTTAGCATCTCGGGATGAACGCAGTTCTTTGAGCGCTTTCTTTTGTTGAATCTCTATTTTTCCGCCAATCCTGAGCAAGTCAGGTTGCTCTTCTTCTTCAACATACTTGTTTACACCAACAATAATTCGCTCGCCATCATCGGTCTCTTTTTTAAGACGGTATGCGTTTGCCCTGATTTCAGATTGGAAGAATCCCTTCTCAATTGCCTTTACAGAGCCACCCATTTTTTGGATTTTTTTCAGATATGCCCAGACATCAGCCTCAATTTGGTCACATAGTTCCTCAAGATAGTAAGAACCGGCTAATGGATCAGCTGTCTTTGTTATTCCGCTCTCATGAGCCACAATTTGCTGTGTTCTAAGCGCAATCTTGGCAGACTCTTGGGTTGGAAGCGCAAGTGCCTCGTCTCTGGAGTTGGTGTGAAGTGACTGGGTTCCACCAGCGACTGCAGCCATCGTCTGAATTGCGACACGTACAATGTTGTTATTTGGCTGTTGTGCAGTCAGAGATTCGCCACTAGTCTGAGTATGGAATTTTAATTGTAACGAACGGGGGTTTTTTGCATGAAACATTTCTTTTAGAATTTTTGCATATACCTTTCTTGCGACTCGGAACTTTGCAACTTCCTCAAAGAACTCTATGGTGCAACAAAAGAAGAATGAGAGACGCGGTGCAAAATCGTCAATTTTTAATCCCTTGTCCAAGCAAGTCTGAATGTACGCAATGGCATTTGCCAATGTGAACGCGATTTCTTGTGTGGCAGTGCATCCGGCCTCTCGCATATGGTATCCAGATATTGAGACAGGGTACCATGACGGGACTTTTTGTGCACAGTATTCTATCATGTCGCCAATTAATCTCATGGATGGTTGTGGCGGGTAAATGTAGGTGTTTCTAGCAATGTATTCTTTCAAAATATCATTTTGAGTGGTCCCACGCAGATCATGGCTTTTGAATCCTTGGGCCTCGCCAACTGCAATATAATACGCAAGCAGCGTTGAGGCAGTGGAATTAATTGTCATCGAAGAGCTGACTTTGCCAAGAGGTATGCCATCAAAGGCAGTCATCATGTCCTTGATGGATGTGATTGAGACTCCTACTTTGCCTACCTCTCCTTCAGCTTGCGGTGAATCTGAATCATATCCAATCTGAGTAGGCAGATCAAATGCCATGCTAAGACCTGTCTGTCCTTTTTCAAGCATGAATTTGAAGCGCTCATTGGTAAGTTTGGCATCTCCAAACCCAGAGTACTGCCTCATAGTCCAAAATCTTTCACGGAACATTTCAGGGTGAATCCCCCTAGTAAACGGATATTTTCCAGAATCCTCAACAGGCCTCTTCTTTGAAGACTTTTGATAAATGCGCTTTACTGCAAACCCTGAATCAGTAAAGATTTTCTTGCCAGATTCTTTTGCTTTTGTGGATTTTTTCTCGGCCATACCATTCACTTTAGCAACGATTTTGTGATTTGATCTCCAGCTTCGAAAGGATCGATATTTTTTGATTGTAATTTTTTGAGATATTTTGAAAACGTCTTGTCAGAATGCAACATATCATCAATCTTTTCCCTCATGTTATTTAAAACAATATCTTTTAGTTCGGTTTCCAGCCTTTCAGAGTCTTTGTCGTTCTTGAGTTTCTTTTTAGCACTCATCATTTCTTTTAGTGCCTTGGCAAACTCGGTAATGCCAGAATTCTTTTTTACAGAAGTTTTTAAAATTATCGGATTTCGAACAGAGTCACCGATAAAATCCCGTACAGCATCAAACAACTGATTTGATCCGCTTAGATCACTTTTGTTAACAAGGTAGATGTCGCCAATCTCAGTTAGACCCGCCTTGATTGTTTGGATGCTATCCCCAGTATTAGGGTTAAAAACGACAACGATGATGTCTGCGATGTTTGATATTTCAACCTCGGTTTGTCCAGCTCCGACGCTTTCAATGATGATCGGATCAAATCCAGCATACTCCAAGACACGAATACTGTTCCGCAGAGAACGTGAGACCGCCCCAGTTGCACCCCTTGATGCAATGCTTCGGATGTATGTTCCAGAATCAGTGGATTCGCTCATTCGCACACGATCACCAAGTATTGCTCCCCCAGTAACATGACTGGTCGGATCAATTGCAAGAACAGCCGGTTTGGTGCCGAGTTTTTTCATGGCAACGGCTGTTTTGTTAATCAGCGAGCTTTTTCCAGCTCCTGCAGGACCTGTAATTCCGATGATCATAGAGTGTCCAGTATCCTTGAAGATACTTTTCAGGATTTTTCTTGCTTCTTTTTGGTCATTTTCAATAATGGATATTGCTTTCGCAATGGTTCCGCGTTTTCCTTTCTTCAAATCTGATAAGTCCAACATAACGTGTTCTCAAACGGCGCAATAAAATCTTGTGGACGTCTATGATCTCCCATAAATCACAGGAGGGGCGGGATCTCCAAGTGGGCGGATCTCTGTTTTGAGTTGGATGTGGCCTAATTCATCATGATCTATTTCCAAGACCACAGGATGAATTGCCCAGCCATATTTTGGCGCATTTGGAAACGGGATGATCTCAATGAATTCAGAGTCATAGAATGTTTTGTGGAACGATTCGTCCATTCCAAGGATTTCCATTACGACCGAATTTGTCTTGCCAGAGTTATCAAGGTAAGACACTTCAACATGTCCGGAATCATAGTAGATCGCCTCAAGACTAAATGTCTGCCTGAGGATTTCTTTGTCGTCAGTCCCATATCCGGTAAGAAACAATATTGCCAGGACTGTGAACGCGCCAAGGAATATTGGAGGACCTAGTTTAGCCATGCTTGAACTCTTTTCTCATATTTCTAAGAAATTGTGAGTTTATTCTGATTCTCTCAAGAGTCTGCAATTGCGTTCTCTCAGTACCAGGAGTAGGGTTATTTTTGAAGAATGCCTTGATCTCTTTTTCCATAGAGTCATCTGCAACAGACGCAATACTTGCCACGATTCTATTAAACAGCGGATTGCCCTGGCCAACTTTTTTGTTCAGATTCTTCCAGTTCTTCTTCAGCCAAGGCCACAGAATTTTATCACCGTATGGGTTTCCAGCAACTTTCATGATAGGCAGTTGCATGTTTTGTGAACGGACTTCTGCAGTTTGGGAAAAGTCAAGTGATTTGAGCAAAAGTTTTGTGTCTTGGAACCCGCACATAGCCCCAAGGAATCGGAGTTTTTCCTCCATCGTTTTTGCATTTCGATACAGTTTCACAAGCTCAGCATGCGTTTTTAAATTACCATTCCATGCAGCAATTGAACATACGGGCTCCACCAGATCAGGCGATAGCGAGCTCGGGGATTTTAGGAATTCCCCATATTTGCATAAGGCTTTTTCTGTAACCTCTTCGTCATTCATTTTACCCAGTGTAGCGATAACAAATGCACGAAGCATTGCATCAGTGTGCTTGTCAGATTTTTGCGGCTCCCAACCTATACGGAATAAAATCTTTCTAAAGTAATTCACTGCATAACTTCTGATTTCTTCCACAAATGTTTCATCAAAAGCACGGAAATACAATGAGGCAAGGTTATGTGCCACGTTGACTGATGCAAGATAGCTATCTTCTTCAAAGTACGCGTCTGAAAAATCAAGGTAGTTTCTAACGTGTTCGTCACCTGAAACACAAAGGGAAAACAAATCATTTTGAATTGCCCACCTGTCAATCACAGGAATGCGCTTTTCATCAATCAGCATTTTGAGATCAAGTAAAATTCCTTCATCATATTTTACACGGTAAAACCCTTTTCGTCCATAATTTGCTACAAAGCCCAAAGTGTTCTTTTGTAGTTTTATGGAAAGAGTTTTAGTTGAAAATAATTTTTTAGAAATTTCATTTTCCAGTCCCAATGATAATGGAATTGACCACAGGCCCTTGCTGAATTTTTTATCAGGCTCTAGCAGATATCTTTTCTGTCTTATCTTTAGGGTGTCACCGTCTTGATCAATTTCCACAAGAGGGAAGCCGGGTTGCTTTAGCCATGTGTTGACCATGGAAGACACTGGCATTTTTGAGGCCTTGCCTATTGCGTCCCACAAGTCTTCTCCCTTGGCATTTTTGTATTTGAAATCAGAGAGATATTTTTTGAGTCCTTTTTGGAAGTTTGGTTCCCCCACATAGGATTCCAGCATCCGCAGAATGCATCCGCCCTTGTCATAGGATATCGCATCAAAAATCTCCCTAATCTCTGCAGGAGAGTTCACCCTGACATCTATTGGATGAGTGGTTTTCAGGGAATCTAGTCCCATTGCAACATTCATCGCATCATCTACGAACTGATTCCACAAATCCCACTCAGGATAAAACTGATCAACAAATTTTGTGGCCATAAAGGTGGCAAAGCTTTCATTTAGCCACAGATCATTCCACCACTTCATTGTGACCAAGTTGCCAAACCACTGATGCGCGATCTCGTGCGAGATCACTTCTGCAATGTATTGTTTGGTTCGGGTAGAAGACGTTTTAGGATCATAAAGCAGAATTGTCTCTCTAAATGTTATTGCACCCCAGTTTTCCATGGCACCAGCCGCAAAATCAGGCACCGCAATCAGGTCAAGCTTTGGCAACGGGTATTTTATTCCAAAATATTTTTCATATGAGGCAAGGAGTTTTTTTCCTAGTTCCAGCGAGAACTTTCCTTTTGACTTGTTTCCTTTGGTGGTTACAACTCTGATCTGTATTTTGCCAGCCTTACCTGAAAGATACTCAAACTCACCAACTGCAATATAAATCAGATATGTCGATACAATCGGAGTCTGCGCAAAGTGGTAGACGGTCTTGCCGCCGATTTTTTTCTTTGATTTGACTGGCATGTTTGATATTGCAGTAAATTTGTTATCGGCCACAATAGAGATGTCAAATGTTGCCTTTGCTTCCGGCTCGTCCCAACATGGGAACGCGCGTCTGGCATCTGCCGCCTCAAACTGGGAGGTTGCAAGGTACTTTATCTTCCCGTTTTGCTTATACTGACTGCGGTAAAATCCAAGCAGTCTGTCGTTTAAGATTCCTTGAAATTCCAAGTCGATCGTAGCAATACCCATGATTTTTTCCCCCAAAGATATCTGGAGTTGCTCGCTTTTTTCTACTATTTTGGGAGTCGATTTGATGACCCTGTTACAAAATTTTACTTGGCATGAAAGAATTTTGAGCTCAGCGCAATGCATGGTGATGATTTTTGTTGCTTTTTTGCAATCTACAGAAATAGTCTCAGATCCAACAAAGGTAAATCTCTTGAGATCAGGCTCAAGCGTAAGACGGTAGTTTATAGGAATTAAATCCACATTTAGGATGATTTGGATACACTTTAAGAATATTTTCTATCGTCAACAAATCTGTTATGTCCATGGATCAGTTCTTTCATCCCACACTATTGCATCAATCCAGTTGCCAGTAAGAGAAGAGCTGTTTTTTATTGACGAAAGCAAGCATTCATCAGAGCAATGAGTCACCTCAAAGTTTTTCATGAATTTCCCGCAATGCTCACAGTATTTGCCCATACCTCAGATAAACAAATCTGGACGTTTTCAAATTTATTTCCTCAAAGCAGATATGCAGGAAAATCATTTTAAAAATATTTACGATTATCAGATTTGAAAACAGGCATTCGTGAGCAAATAAACCATCTTTATAACTGGTCCCATGTGAAGCAAGTATTAGTTGGATTCAAGCACAGTAAAGCGTCAGCAGTATCCGGTAAAAAAAGAGAAGACACGTAGTGTCACTTACAGGCTTCCCGTCAAATTAGTCGAAGAGATAGAGGCAGAGGCAATGAACCACAACATATCTCACAACGTAATGGCAAGGCAGATTTTAGAGAAATACATCGAATGGGACAGATTTGCATCAAAAATAGGAATGATTCCAGTGCCAAAGAAAATTCTTGACATGCTAGGAATCGAGATGACGGCAGCAGAAATTAACGAGATAATCAACGTGATAAAACCAGTGATCAAAGACACAGTATTATTCATCAAAGGAGGCTATGACTTGAAAAAATGCATTGAGACTCTTGAAGACTATATGAAGGCATCAGGAATGAAATCAGATCACAGAGTAGAGGGGGATCTGCATCATTTTATCATCCAGCACGAGTTGGGCGGCAACTGGTCAATATTCACAGAACAGCTGCTTCAAGAGATTTTCAGGGAATTCCTACCAGAATCCAAAATGAAATGTCAAACAACCGAGTCCACGGTAATCGCAACAATTGCATTGGGCGGGGATTTTAGTGAACATATCTGCTAAACAACGTGCTATTCTTTGTTGAAGACTATATTCACGTCAATTTTTCCATCATGAAAGCTTGTGTTGATCTCTTTGATTTTGCTTCTGTACAAAAATAATCTCTTTCCTTCTTCTGTGATAACACCAGATGTTTGAATCATCTTTGAATCGTGCAGCAGTTGAATTCTTCTGTATACGGTACTCAAAGGGATGTATTTCTCATGAGATATTTCAATTGCGGATTTTGGCGAATCCATTATCGCCTCCAAAATAGAGCGGCAGTATTTGTCAGAAAGTACTTCAAGAAAAGATTCTTTACTTTTGGATTCTTCAATTTTTAGTTGATTTAAGATTTGCATATCTTCTGTAGGTATTTTTTGGATATAACTAATCAGTACGCTCTTGTGTGCTGTGCAAGACACATAGCGGCATTTTTGATTCATATTGACGTGTCTGAGAACCGTTGAAAAACAAACAGCATCCAATCAGGTCAGAGGTCTGGTGACTGTTCTGCCTTCAATCCCTTGTACCTGTTTCTGATAGTAACTTCGGTGACACCTGCAGCTTCTGCAAGATCCCGTTGCGTGATTGATACGCCATTTTTAACACATGACAGATACAAGGCGGTTGCAGCCAATCCCATAGGATCCTTGCCAGCAGATTCTTTACGTTCCTGTGCATCTTTTAACACCTTGACTGCATATCTTTTTGTTTTCTCAGATATCTCAAGCTTGCTGGAAATTCGTGCAATGCACTGGATTGAGTCCACTACAGGCATCTTTAATTCTAATTCGTGGTGTAGCAATCGATAGCATCTTGCAATATCTTTTCGCTTGACATTAGCGGCGTCAGATATGTCTTTGAGAGTCCTAGGAGTTTCGGTATCCCTGCATGCGGCATACAAAGACGCGGCAATCATCGCAGAGATGGATCTTCCACGAACCAGTTTTTTTTCCAGTGCTTTTCGATAAATGTAGGCTGCTTTTTCCAGTACGTTTGCAGGAACAGATACTTTATCTTTTAATTTATTTAGATCACTGAGTGCCTGTCTTAGGTTTCTATCAACAGGTGCATGTACCTGACTTCTGCTGTCCCAGGTTCGGAGTCTCTCAATAGTGCTTTTCATTGATGTTGAAAGCGGTTTTCCAGAGGCGTCCTTGTTTAAAGGATTGATCACAGTGGACAGTCCCATGTCGTGTATCATCAGAGACGATGGAGCCCCAGTTCTTGCAGGATCCGCTCCTCCATCTTTTTGAAATGATCTCCACTCAGGCCCTGATTCTTGCGATTTTTCAGTAATCACATATCCACACTTGCCGCAGAATTGTTCACCAGTAACCTCATCGACAAGAATAGCGTTTTTTCCACAACGCAGACAATTAGAGTTTTGGCTAAAAGAATCCATGCTAGCCGTCCTTAAAGATACATCCTGCTAACCAATAATTCCAAAACGTAAGTTTGTTTTCCATACTTTGACATGACTTGAATTACGTTCTCGTGTATATGAAGGATGAGTATTTTCGATTATCAGCTACCATGATCAGGCAATCGCTGTTTTTATGAGAATCATCGACGCCATCATTTTCCACATGATTTGGACTGATTCAGACATCCAGTTTGGAATGAACCCAAAGATCAGCAGCGTCAGAAGGATCATGATGGGTCATCAATACCCCAGACTGACAAGCATTGGGTGAGTTTCACAATGTTTTGTAAAAATTGCAGTAGATCCGTTCTATATCGTTACTGTGATTTCTCGTGAGGACATGCCTCCATAGCCTGGGTCGATCTTTTGTTTTGGGTTCAATGTTGTGTCATGGTGGCATGCCTTGTTACAGACAGGACAGAATTTTCTATCAAGTACGATGCACTGGCAGATATGATTTTTTATGTATGCCTGTGCAGCCTGATTCCATTCCCCAGTCCCATTGCAATACACACACATGTTTGGACCAGAAGAGCCAACACCCTTGCAAAAATCACACATATCCTCAGTCATATCTTACGTCTCTACCTGAGTGATTGAATCAATATATTTGAAGAGATAGACATGAGAGAAAATCAAATAAACCTTTTAAAATATCCCAAAGTTACCTATAACCATGAAGCAAAAAACTGCGTCTCGAAGCATCAAGATATTGGTTGCCAAGCTTGGTCTTGACGGCCATGACCGGGGAGCCCTTGTATTATGCAGGGCATTCAGAGATGCAGGGATGGAAGTGATCTATTCAGGACTTTTTGCGACCCCAGACAGAATTGCACAAATTGCGGAGGATGAGGATGTCGATGCAGTCGCAATGAGTTTGTTGAACGGCGCACATGGGACACTTTTTCCAAGAGTCGTAAAGGCCCTAAAAAAGAAAGGGATCAAAGATGTGCTTGTTGTCGGAGGGGGAGTAATTCCCGAAATAGATCACAAGGACTTGATCAAGGCAGGAGTGGATCATGTGTTTGGTCCAGGTACGTCATTGCCAACAATTATCGAACACATAACAACAGGGGTCTCCAAGTTAAGAAAAATATAAGAAAAAGAGATTATTCTGTGGAATCAGGCCACATCATTTTACGCATTTGTTTGCCAACTTTTTCAATCTGATGAGCATCATATTCTTTCATGTACTTGTCAAATGAGTCCTTTCCGTTTTTCTGGTATTCTGAAATCCACTCACTGTTGAACGTGCCATCCTGAATCATGGTAAGAACTTTTTTCATGTTCTCCTTGTTTGCAGAATCCATGACCATTGGCCCACGAGTCAAACCGCCGTATCTTGCAGTCTCGCTTACGCGCCTCCACATTCCATTGATCCCGTATCTCTGAATCATATCCACAATGAGCTTGAGCTCATGTAAGACTTCAAAGTATGCAATTTCCGGCTGGTATCCTGCCTCAACCAGAGTTTCAAACGCATTTGTGACCATAGATGCCGCGCCGCCACAAAGGTCAGCTTGCTCACCAAACCAGTCAGTTTCCACTTCTTCTTTGAATGTGGTCTTGATCAGCCCAGCTCTGGCGCTGCCGATTGCCTTTGCAATTCCCAATGTCCTATCCCAAGCCTTTCCCGTAAAGTCTTGTTCGACTGCAACTATTGCAGGGGTTCCAAAGTTGTCAAGATATGTCTCTCGAACTTTGGAGCCAGGCCCCTTTGGTGCAACCATGATAAGATCAACGTTGCTTGGGGCTTGAATCCATTTCCAATAGATTGCAGCTGCATGGGAAAATGACAATGCCTTTCCTTCAGAAAGATTTGGCCCGATTTCATCCTTGTATACTTGGCCCTGAATCATGTCTGGAATCAGTATGTGCACGATGTCAGCCTGTTTTGTAGCATCTGCTACAGACATCACCTTGTGTCCGTCAGATACTGCCTTTTTCCAGCTGTTGCCGCCTTCTTTAAGGCCAATTATCACATTAAGACCAGAGTCTTTCATGTTGTTAGCCTGTGCGTCACCCTGTATTCCGTAACCGATCACAGCGACTGTCTGATTTTTGATTGGGTCAAGACTGATTTCGTCGTCTTTCCATGTTTTTGCCATGACTTTGGCACAGATAATGCAAATATTAACTAAAGCGCATGCGTCACAGCATCAGAACCTCAAGATTTACGGGTTTCCCGTAACCGCCAACCAAAACGGAGTGTTTCCTGTTTGGATTTCGTCTTTAATGTCAAATGTATTGGCATCAAAGACCAGGATTTTATTTGTGCTTGTTACCCCGACATAGACTTTGGAGCCATCCGCACTTGCTCGAATCCCATGAGGGCCTTGGCTTACATTGACTTGTTTTATCACCTCTAGCGACTTGGCATCAATCACACTTACCTTGTCCGAACCAATTCCCGAAACATAGATTCTTTGCCCGTCATTTGAAACGTCAATTCCATGATGGCCGGCACTGACAGGTATCCTCTTGACAATTTCCTTGCTCTCCAGATCAATTACCGCAACATCGTTTTTTGCAATGCTTGTAACATAGAGAAAATTTCCGTCTGGAGATATGTCCAAGTTGTGTGGAATACCGCTAATCTGAATAGACGAAACCATTTCAAAGTTTTTCGTATCAATGACCGCTATCTTGTCCTCTCCCTGAAGAGTGGCAAAAGCAAGATCATCTGCAGGATGAAAAATTATGTTATGGGGAACTTTGCCAACTGGAATCTCGGTGTGGATTTTCCCAAGCACGAGATCTATTACAGTGACCGAGCCTGAGCCCTCATTTGCCACAAATGCAAAATTTCCGTCAGGCTTGATCTTGACGCCCTTTGGCGTCTTTCCGACATGAAAGGATGAGATTGTCTCGCCTGTTTTGCCGTTGAAGGCAAAGACGGTGTCGCTTGCACTGCTTGATGCAAGCACCAAAAGCCCGCTCTTAATTGTGGACACATAAGTCATCTGCTCTCCTGCAATCCAAGCATTCCCAACTGGAAAAGAAGAAACAGCGTCATCTCCTTGCAATGTAAAAAATATCATTTCGTTAGGCCTATCAGAATCATTTTGTAAAAAAGACATTCCTGAAATGCCGGCCAGAACAACCACAATCGCCACGATAGCAACAATCTTCATCTTTTCCATTCATGGTGATGTTTTAAGGACATAAAATTCAATGGAAACAAAATCAGGCAGATTACAAACGTAAAATACTAGCGACAGTCAATTCCACATCTTTTTTGTGAATCTTCTTTTGGTTTGCCGTTGTCGCTTTTCAAATTTTATGAGGTACCATCTATCGTCCAAAAGAATTTTCAATATTCAGTAACTCCAAGATCCTCTACGAATCAGGCTGCTTCAAAAGCAGTGTTTCTTCTCCAATATGACACATGACACAGTTTTCTGGCTACGTAGTATGTTTAGAAACGTCCTGTTTAACAGGTATTGCATTTCCTTTTGCGCCAAACTGGGCAACATATGATGAGAGTTTTACATCATACATCCAAGATCAATTACTGCCTGATTCTTCATGGACAGTATCCGATCACAGGTCGTTGGCATTCAAGCAAACCCTGTTCTTTTCGCAGGAGTTCAAATTCCATGTCCTAGTCTACAACAGGGTTCTCGATACAACGGTTTCAGAGTCCAGTATTCTGATCGTGATAAGGAAAACCTAGTCCTCGTAAAATATCCAGGACAGTCCTTGCACTTCTTCCCAACTTGGTTTGTTTTGATCATTATGATTGCTCATAATCAGCATTTGCAGGATTTGAATAAAAGAAGAGCGAATGATTTGTTCATACAAATCATCAGCGGGTTTGTATCAGTCAATGATTGGCAAGAGGCACATGACATGAATTTTGTGTGCCGTTTTTGCAATCGTGTCTAGCACTTAAATCTCGATTACCATACTGCACAAACGGCACTTTACGGTGACCTTCTGACCAGGCAGTCTGATGAATCTCTTTGATCCGCATTTTGGACAAATAGGGCAAGAGCGTACTGGTTCCATCAGTGTTCAGTAGGTTTTGTGTCAGTCTGAGATATTACAGTTAGCCTGTTCTTGGCGTTAATTTTTACAAGCAGATCACATACCGCGTTTGGAACCAAGGCCTTCCAATTCTCATCAGATATTATCATGTTGCGGATTTTTGTAGCATTTAGTTGGGGGCGGTCAAGAAAGACAGGCTTGATCACATCCATGCCAGAGTCAGACAAGAGCATCGACACGTAATCATTTCCGCTGTAGACCTTGTCAAAATGCGGCAATGCCGATTTTAGGTATGATGCCCACGTCGCGACATTGAATTGGTTTTCAAGCGACACGACAAAGATCCTTCCCAGATCAAGCGATGCGTCTTTTAGGGAGTTGTGAATCATCTCAATTCGCTCACCTGCAGTAAATGGGTCCTTCTCAAGATAGTTGAATTGAGAGCTGGTAATGGCAATTATGACCTCATCGCACTCGCCAAGAATTTGCTTTGCCAGATCCAGATGACCCAAATGGAAAGGCTGAAACCTGCCCATCATCAAACCGCGCATGGTTAGGAGTGCGCTGTTGATTTTATTAAACCAGTCTATCGGATGTGGCCGCTTCCAAGAATTCTGATACTTGACGACTCGGGTTTCAAAACCACTGCAATTTGATCCTTTTTGCACGCAATCGGTTTTTCAAATAAGAGTCTCAGCGGCGATATGGACAAGAATTTCGCGGCTTTGATTTGCAGGCCAATGCTTACCAGGCAGCCCTGGTTCTCCGCAATGTCGTTTTTGTAGAAAGGGCTCTTCTGAAAATCAAGCTCAATTTCCGTCTTGACATCAACTGTCCCCTCCCTGGCAATAATGTCCCCACGACCTACCTCGTCGGGTTTTACCCCCTTGACTGCAAGGCCAACCCTTGCAGGACATATGGATTCTTCAACAGGATCATCATGCATCTGGATAGACTTGATCAACACGTCAATTCCTGCAGGGTACAGTTTCAGGTTATCATATTGCTTTATTTTTCCATGTGTGACCTTGCCTAGGATCACGGTGCCAACACCCTTTACGTCAAAACAATGATCAATTACCATTTCTGGAGGGTCATCGTTTGTCAGCGGCTCAAACCTGTCCATTGCGTCCTTTATCTTGCCAGGTTCAGCTTTGACGTATCTTTCAACTACTGTCCCTTTGATCATCAAGTCCAGCTTTGACTCATCAACATCAAATGTGTGGGACAGTATCCCCTTTTCCTTTTTCAGTGAGTCAAGTGCAATGATTTGCTCTCCAGTAAATTTGTTTAGCTTATCCACATGAAATATCACGTATTCTGCCAAATTGATTGCCTGAAACAGAGGCTGAATTTTGTCAGGAAAGCCACTAGGGGCAACCCATGTTTTAATGACATCAGACTCTTTTCGATCATAAAGAGAAAGATCAGTGACGGTGCCCTTTTTGCCAAATTCAGACGCAAGATCTTGCTTGCCAAGGACCACAAAATTTATGGACTTGACCATGGTTTTGAGTCAAAATCCGTTCTTATGAAGTTATTTTTGGGCTTCGGAATCACCTTAGCAAGGGTATTCAGATAGATCCTCAGAAGCATCTGCATAATCATCCAAGACGCGCAAGTGATACAGTATCGCGTTGCGACTCAGAGGATGAATGCCAAGTGTCATGCCAAGACAACTAACAAGGATCAACATTAAAGGATGACGGATGAATCATACTAGCGGATAAAGATGTCACGGAAACGAGTCTAAAACTGCAGCATAGCTCGCAAATCGGTGATTTTTTGGCCTGACCAGTTTTTGCCGGTACTTTGTGACAGGTTTCCCAGTTGCGCCATGGAGGCCTAGCGGCCCTTTCACGTATCCGTTGTTGTCAGCCCAGGACAGCACCTCGTCGGTGGGAGCATAATAGTTCGTGATTTTCTTTTCAAGGACATTTTGAATTATCTTCCCGTATTTTTTAGAAGAAGGGACGTCTTCGGTAATGGATGCGCCAAAAAGATATGCGCCATAAACAATCCCGTGATTTTGTTTCTTTTTTGCAAGGTATTCCAACGTGCTAAGAATTACCTGAGAGCCTAAAGAGTGCCCCATCAGATTAATCCGGGTTTTGGGACTCGCAATCTTGAAATCCTCAATAAACCTCCCAAGGTTTCGCCCATTTTTCTTTGCAATGGCTTGTCCTGCTGCAAGTGAGCGTTTTGCATGTTTGATCAAATGTGCGCCGGTGGTGTTGGAGTCATAACTGAACCCGACTACAGGGAAACGGTATCCCAGTCTACGTAGTCGATTTTTTGCAAGCAGCACTTTGGCGATAGCCCCGGCACTGTCATTTCTCAACCCATGTATCATTATGGAGAATTCTTTTGAGCCAATCAGACTCTCAAAATCCTTTTTTGGGTATAGACGGTACGAGTCGGTTTTCAGGGTCTTTCCGCTAGTCAGATCATAATACCCCCGGGTAGAGATCCGTGGAACCGGTTTCATAGTCACTTGGAGGGCCCCAGATTCTTTTTGTGTTTTTCCACATCAGATATCTCTACCTTTGTAAACAATGGAGAAGCATCACCCAGAACATGCCCGGGCAGGATATTCAACTCTGACATACTAGCCCAGGAAGAGTTCTGGATGTTTTCATTCAGTCCAAGCTGAGTCCAGATTTTTTGGGATGACTCGGGCAAGAATGGGAACAGTGCAATGGCCATACTTCTTGCAGCATTGACTGAAAGGAACACACAGTTTGTGGTTCCAGGTCCCAACTTCCAAGGCTCTTTGTGCTGGAAATACTGATTGAAGAAGGATGAGAATTCCATGATTCTCTTCAAAGCCCGGTCAAGGTGGTTCTGCTCTAGGAGGGAGCCGACCTCGCCAGAGAGGTTTTTGATTTTTTCCTCTGCCTCCAAGTCTTTCTCATCAAAGGATTCAATTTCGGGGACCTTTCCTTCAAACGATTTTTTAGTAAACCCGAGAGCTCTGTTGACAAAGTTTCCAAGATTCCCAATCAGTTCGGAATTGATCCTAGTGGTAAAGTCATCCCAGTCAAAATTTAGATCATCTTGAGAGTAAGGATTGATAGACACAAGATAGAACCTAAGATAGTCTGCAGGATAGTATTCCAGGAATTGCTTCAGTCCGATGTACCAGTTTCGGCTTTTTGAGATCTTCTTTCCTTGAAGTGTTAGATGGCCTCGCGTTGGGATATAGTCAGGCAGCTTGTACTCGCTGTTAATGCCCAAGCGCATTGCAGGCAAGAAGAGGTAATGGTGGTATACGATGTCCTTTCCAATAAAGTGGTAAATGTCAGCAGAGTTCCAAAATTCTTTGCCGTCAATTCCTCTATCTCCAAGAAATTTCAATGCAGTTGAAATGTATGCCAGATGGTTGTCAAACCACCCATAGAAAACCTTGCCATCTGCATCAGCAAGCGGGATTGGAACCCCCCAAGAAATGTCACGGGTGACATCCCAGTCAATCAGGCCAGACTTGATCCAGTTCTGGACATACTTTTTTACGTCTTTTTGAAGATGCTCGTTTTCATCTAGCCATTTTGATAAAGAGTCTCCAAAATTAGTCAGCCTGAAAAAATAATGCGTTGTTTTTTCTTTCGTCGGAGGCCGGCCACAAAGCGAGCATTTTGGATCTGTTATTTCATCTGGAACGCGTCCGCAGCTTTCGCACAAATCAGAGTATTGATCTTCAGCCTTGCAGTATGGGCAGACGCCCTTGACATATCGATCAGGCAAGAATTTCTTGTCGGCATCGCAGTAAAATTGGATTATCTCTTTCTCATAGATGTACCCTGAATCATTCAGTTTTTTGAATACGTCTTGTACAAAGGCAATGTTTTCAGATGAGCTAGTCTTGTAGAAATAATCAAAATGTATGTTAAATGCAGAAAAGTCTTCGTAATCGCGTTTATTCCAATGGGCCACGTATTCCGCAGGAGTCTTTCCTTCTTTTTCAGACTGAATCAGAATCGGCGTGCCAAAGTCATCAGACGCGCAAACATAGTAAGCCTCAATCCCACTCAGTTTTAAAAACCGGGTAGTCACATCGGCTGGAAGATAAGTTGATGCAACATGACCAAGATGGATTTCGCCATTTGCATAGGGCAATGCACTTGTGACAATAGCTTTCTTGCTCATCAGGTATCAAACAGTTAAACAGTATTGAGGTTAAGAAGCTTACCAGCTATTGGCGTATTTTACTTGCTCGGAAGTAAGTTTGTCAATTTTGACATTCATTGCGTTTAGTGCATCTACTGCTACTTGCCTGTCAATTTCTTCAGGCACACTGATAATTTTGTTTTCCATGTTATTGTGGTTTTTGAGGATGTACAGAATGGATAGGATTTGGTTTGAGAAAGATTGCGCCATCACCTCTGGTGGATGGCCTTCAGCCGCAATCAGGTTTGCAAGTCTACCCTGCCCAATCAGATAGACCACTTTTCCATTCTTCAGCACGCATTCATCAAGATTTGGCCTTACTTCTTTGACGGATTTTGATGACTTGAGTAAGAACTTACTATCGATTTCCACGTCAAAGTGACCGACATTGCCCATGATTGCGCCATTTTTCATTTGCAAGATGTGCTCCTTCCTGATAACACTGGTCATTCCAGTACAGGTCACAAACATGTCACCAATCTTGGCTGCTTGTGACATTGGCATTACCTCAAATCCATCCATATGAGCTTCAAGTGCCTTTATTGGATCAACCTCAGTAACAATCACTTTAGAGCCCATCCCATGAAATCTGGATGCAACGCCACGTCCAACCCAGCCATATCCGACTACCACGACGCGTTTTGATGCCATGAGAAGGTTCATTCCACGGAGATATCCGTCAATGGTACTTTGCCCAGTACCATACCTATTGTCAAACATATGTTTCGTGTACGCCTCATTAACTAGGATCACAGGATAGCGGAGTTTGCCCTGATTTTCCACGGCTCTGATTCTAGTCACACCCGCAGTGGTTTCCTCAGTTGCGCCCAGAATTTTCATGGTGTTAAACCTCTTATCAAAGTGGGCTTTGATATTCATGTCAGCCCCGTCATCAGTCAAGATGACTGGTTTATGTTGCAACACTTGATCAATGCACCAATCATATTCTTTGACAGACTGGCCGTGCCAGGCATATACGTGGATTCCCTGTGATGCCAAAAATGCAGCAATGCCATCCTGAGTGGTTAACGGGTTTCCGCCACAGCATGCGACAGTAGCTCCCAGTTCTTTGGCACCCATCAGCAAAACAGATGTTTCTTTTGTAATGTGCAAACAGAAACCGAGAGTAATGCCTTTGAGAGGTTTTGATTTTTTAAAGCGGTTAATTGTGTTGTCAAGAATTTGCATGTGAGATCTAGCCCATTGATACGATAATTTTCCTTCCTGAATTAATTTTGAACTGGTTTTTACTTTACTCAATAGTTCAGACTTCAGATTATACTATAAAATTCTATCATGCGAATGTAAATAAATGACAAGCGTGTCAAATGAACATTGACTTGGAAGAAAATTGCCGACAAAGGGGCAGTTTCCGCTGGGAAGGGGAAGGCCTTCAAGATAGACGGAAAACAAATTGCGATTTTCAATCAAGGCGGATATCATGCAATTGATGATCTTTGTGTTCATCAAGACGGCTCAATCGCGCCAGGAAAATTAGAAGGAGACATTGTAGAGTGCCCTTTGCATTTTTGGCATTACAACATCAAGACGGGTGAACTGACAGATTATCTCAAGGACGTGAAACTTGAAACATATCCAGTAGAGTCAAGAGATGATGGCATCTACGTAGACATCTGAGACAAAGTTAGAAAATTAGGCTCATGCGAAGAAGAATGAATCTTTCGTAGCAAACATGAGACATGCTGCACTCCACAATACCAAAAGACAGCACGCTGAAGCGTATGCCAGATAAGATGATTCGCAATCAGATACAGACAAAGTTTTATTCATACATATTTTGAAAAGTTACTGTTGGATCAAGACATCGTCAACGAGATCATCAATCAGGACTATCCCAAAATCATCGAGAACATCGAGCGATTTGTTTCCGAACAAGTGGCCAAGAATAACGCAGATGGGGTGATTCTCGGATTAAGTGGGGGGATAGATTCCGCAGTTTTGGCATACATCTGTAAAAGAAAGCTAAAAGAGAAAACGCTGGCATTAATCATGCCAGACACATCAATAACACCGGACACGGAGACTGAGGATGCACTGAAAATGATTGCATTGACTGGGATCGAGTACAAGCTAATCGACATAAATCCAATTATAAAAGAATATACGATGTATCTGGAACCAAACGAAAAAGCCAGGGGCAATCTCCGTGCAAGAGTACGAACAAACATCCTGTATTATTATGCCAACGTCAGGAATTATCTGGTTCTGGGATCAAGTGACAAAAGCGAATACTTGATAGGATACTTTACAAAATTTGGTGACGGTGCAGCCGACATCACGCCAATCATATCGTTATACAAACTGCAAGTAAGGGAAATAGCAAAACATCTAGGAGTGCCGGAAAAGGTAATCTCAAAGAAGAGCAGCCCGCATTTATGGAAAGAGCATGAAGCAGAAAAAGAGATAGGAATCTCATATGAGGAGATAGATTCTATCCTATATTGCATGTTTGACAAAAAATTATCAGTCTCAGAAACAGAAAAAATCACAGGGATTTGCAAAGATACGATTGAGAAAATTCACAGGCTAAATGCAAACAGCGAGCACAAAAGAGCAGCGACGCCAAAGCTGGAGGCCTGAGAATGAGACTCCAGGACACGCTGTCAAATTCAGAGCAAACGGTAGACGTTTCAAAAAAAGTAAAAATCTACCTCTGCGGAGTTACAGTGTATGACGAATCACACATAGGACATGCAAGGACAATCATAGTTTTTGATGTTTTAAGAAGGTATCTTGAAAGCAAGGGGATAGATGTGGAATTCATTCAGAATTTTACAGATGTTGATGACAAGATAATCAATCGTGCAAATAAGGAGAATGTGACAGCAGACAGCATCAGCACAAGATACATTGAGAGGTATTTTACGGATTTTGATGGGTTAAATGTAAAGAGAGCGACAAACTATCCCAAGGCAACAGAGCACATCAAAGATATCATCAGGTTCATCGAAGAACTAATCAAAAGGGAGATGGCATATGCGACAAAGAACGGGGTGTATTTCGAGGTATCCAGATTTCCGGAATACGGGAAATTATCTAAAAAGAAAACAGACGAACTTCAATCAGGTTCAAGAATAGAAATCGACGAGACAAAAAAAAACCCCTTGGATTTTGCAGTGTGGAAGTTCTCAGATGTTGAACCATCATGGGACAGCCCGTGGGGGAAAGGAAGGCCAGGATGGCATATCGAATGCTCTGCAATGAGCATAAAATATCTTGGCAAGAATTTTGACATACATGGCGGCGGACGAGACCTGATTTTTCCGCACCATGAGAACGAGATTGCGCAATCAGAGTCATGCACAGGAAGTCCATTTGCCAAGATTTGGATGCATGTGGGAATGGTCACAATAAACGGCGAAAAGATGTCAAAATCAATAGGAAATATGAAATCAATCAAGCACGTGCTAGAAAATTGGGGTCCCAATGTGATCAGACTGTTTTGTTTGTCAGGCCATTATTCCAAACCGATTGACTACTCCGAAGAACTGCTAAAAGAGAACCTTGTAAAATGGAGGCAGGTAGAAACATGCCACTATGAATTGATTCATGCAGATGCCGAGAGCCACGATGGGATAGATGGGACTGTCAATAAGATAGGCAAAGAATTTGACAATGCCCTAGAAGATAACTTTAATTCGCATCTTGCATTATCGGCATTCTTCCAACTAGTCAAGGAGGGGAACAGATTGGCAGCAGAAGAGAAGATAGGCAAGAAAGAGGCAAACAGTATCAGAGCAGAGATGAATAGGATGATGGAGGTTTTGGGGCTGATCATTCCAAAAATGACGGAAGATGAAAAACATGAGATTGACGAACTGGTTATGAGCAGGGAAAGACTGAGAAAAGAAAAAAAGTTTGCGGAAGCAGACAAAATAAGAGACGTGTTAAATGAGATGGGCGTAGAGATGATCGATCACAGAACAGGTACAGTTTGGATGAAGAAAGAGAACATCAAAGAACAGGGTGCATAGTCCCACGCGACGATCAGTCCATGAAAGACTAAAAAATTAATTCGAAGACAGATCATGCAGGCAGTCCTAGACAGGAGTCTTTGCATGAACAGTAGATGACGGACTGGGTTTTCTAGAAAAAGAGAGCCGGTAGAAAATTAAAATTCCTAATAACTCCACATATTCAACGAACCCTACAGTATAGAAATGCATTAGCCACCCATCTAATCTTTGATCAACAGTGGCAATAACGATGCTCATTTGAGGAAATGCCGTTAAAAACCCCACAGGTGCCATTAAAAACCCGTATAACCAATCCTCAACACCCCAACCATCCGCATAATCCAGTATGTCATCAGGCAAACTGGCAGAGGGCGAATTGTCAGGGGATAAGTCATCAAGATCAGTGGAAGCAAGATTGCCCTGATGAATCGCAAATATCATACAGCCCAATAACAAAAGAAGAAAAACAGATTCACCAAAAATCAGAATTCCACGTTTACCCTCCTGAAATTTGTACATTTGCCGCTCAAGCATAGGACCAAACGCGCCAAGTTTTTTCTTCTTTACGAGAATTATCACAGACAGTGAAAGTGCAGATATCACACCAAAGGAACCAAGCCAATCATCCGAAACATATTGAACGAAAAGGAGTCTGGCAGGCAGGAGGATTCCGGCCATTAATGAAAAGACGATCAATGACTCCACATGGCCCTTCATTTGGAATCATTCCGTAAAATGCAGTTACCCATAACGAAAAATTCAAGACATTACTTTTAACCAAAAGCAAGTTTTTTTCATAGTGCTAACTTTTATGAATAATTGTAATCGTACTGGGGAGGATCAAAAAAATCCATCAAGCATTAAACACAGGAGATATTATAAAAAATCATAATTTGAAAAATAAATTTTAAAGATAGAGTTATGGATTAACCATTGCTAGCTTATCCTGAATTCTATCATATTCGTTTTGTTCCTTGGCAGGAACGTAAAAAGTTGCAGATGTTACATCTCCAACTTTTGCGCTACAGTCAGAAACAACGACAGAGAGCCCCATGACAGACTCTGCAACACAGCCAAAATCCGTAACAGCGATGACAGTCACGTCTTCAGTAATTTGAATTGGAACGATATTCCAAGGAGTGATTGTCAAGATCAGTATTACTGAAGTTGCGGCAGCCAAGATCGCCATAAACTTGAGCTGTGGTGTTTTTTTGTTTGTTGCATTTCTCCTCACTCGTATTTAGGCATCATAGCATATAACCTAGGGATAACTTTGACACTAGTGCTAACCATTCGGCATTCGGACTGCCAATAAGAACAGATCATATTTTGCAGTCGCATCTTTTTGATTTTAGAATCAATACTTGTTTTAGTGGGGAATCAACGAATCTGTCCTGAACGTGCTTCCCAGTGGCTTTTTGTTTGTCAAGTGGGCTATTATGCGCATATCCGCGAGAGCGCATTTCTTTAGCCAGTGCTTCGTGCCTAAGATATAGGGCACATAGTTTTCCTTTCCAACGGATTGTCTCAGGGTGCATAGAATACCCTTTCTTTTTTTGTGTAATCACAACCCACATCGCATGAAGTTCACGGTGCTCTCCCAGAAGATGATTTCTGCACAGTTTTTCAGGCGGAATGTCCCAGATTCTCATGATCAGGGCCTCAATCAGGATTAAAATTTCCAAAGATCAACACAGACATCAGATGTACCAGAATTTTTTGCAGTTATTGCATTCGTTTTTGTAGATCATGCCTGAATTTGTGTTGTTCTCAGTTGTTACAAAATTTTTTGAGCCACATGTTGGGCAGCTATCACATTCGGTCATTTTTCATATATCCCTCATTCTTTTTGAATAATTGAAATGTAGAATTTTTTGCGGAGTGATTTCAAGAGATACCTCAGATGCGGATTTGTCTCTAAGAAATTTTGATAACGCTGATTCTTTTTTTCCCAGATATTTTTCGATCAAGAGTTCAAGAATATCCACTGCATTTTCTTCAACAATGTTGACGTGCCCTTCCCCACGTACTCCCCTGTAAGGAGGTTTATCAGATGCGATTTCAAATCCACATCTAGGGTTATTTTTGAGAAATGAGACTATTTTTGCAGATTTTTGTGTAGCACAGTAAATTTTTCCATTCAGTATAACATGCCAGAGGGAAACAACGTTTGGAATTCCGTCAGGCTTGACAAAAGCAATTCTGATAGGAATCTTCTCATCATAAACCATACTGTCTAACTCATCAGGAGATAATTTCTGCATGGATTCACCTCGGCTGTTTGAAAAATGACTCGTAGCAAAGACAGTCACGTGGCAGCCTTTGCGATTCTTTTCCACAATTATGACGCCTTTGAACAGATTTCAACCCATCATCTCCAATCATGTTTGATATATGAACATCTCTTAAAGTTATGACTAGTGCTAACTGGGATCATTGCAGTTATCAAAACACTGTTTTTGCTTGGTCATTTGGTAAGATAGGTGGACGTGAAGAACCGTGTTGGCAAACTGCATCTAATCAGAATTAGATAAGAAAAACAAAGAGTTAGTCCAGTCTAATTAGTTTCATCTAATTTTCACACTGTTTATTACAATTAACAGCGGACTTAAATCATGAATGCATGGAACAGGTTTTGGAACTGGTATGAGAACAAGATCTTAGGCAGCGTGATTCTCATTGCCATAATACAATTCATTCAGGTTCCACACATGATATGGAATGCAGACATTATGCTGGAGGCAGGACTTGTTTCAAGGATTCATCCGGTGATAGACTGGTTCCTGTACGGGGTAGACCTGATTGAGATCATTTCAATTATCAATGTCGGGATGATCATGTTTGCGTTGGTTAAGAAAAGAAGAATCAGCAAACAATCAGGCATCATTGAAAAATGATTCCTATTCCTTTGCTTGCCATATGGCACGCTGTGGGAATGGAATTTCAATTCCGGCATCATCAAGTGCGTTTTTAACAACTTTTAGTAAGTGTGGGCCCACCTGATCCCAGTCATCCCTGGGATGCCACACCAATATTTCTATATTGACACTTGAATCGGCAAGATCTTTGACGCGAAATTCAGGTTTTGGCAGAGTCAAAACAAACGCCATAGATTTGCGAATTTGTTTTTCAATTACAGATATGGCACCGTCAATGTCTTCTTTATAGGCAATTCCTACAATTGCCTCCGATCTTCTAACCGGAGTGGAGGAAAGTGAACGGATGTTTGACGTAAAAAATGATTCGTTAGGAATGCGAATTATTGTGCCATCAAATCGTCTGACACGTACAGAAAAAGTGCTGATATCAAGCAGGGTGCCGGTAATATCAGAGCCTGGGATCTCAATTTTGTCGCCTTGCTTTACAGGTTTTTCTATCATCAGGAAAATGCCGGAAATAAGATTGGAGACGACAGATTGTGTTGCAAAACCAATCACAATTCCAAAGATCCCGCCTGCAACAAGCAGTCCTGAGAAGTCAACGCCTGTAGTCGATGTGAAAACTAGGAATGACAGGATAATTATTCCAAAGTAAATCAGCTTGCCAAAGTTTTTTGCAGTGTCTTGCGGAAGCTTTGGGGCATAATACTTTGAAAACAACAGCCGCACTGTTCTTGCCAGAATTATTCCCACGCCCATTATAATTCCGCCAATAAGCAGGGAAAGAACAGTCAGCCCTCCCGTGATTTCAATGTCAGCTAGACTTTGCAGGAACTCAAACGCCATCAGTCAACACCCATATCTATGCTCTTTACGCTTTCGGCCATCTCAAAAGTCGGGGATTCGGTCCAATCGGTTTGGGCGTGGGTCACATCAATGTCAATGATTTCAAGGGTCAGTTTCTTTCTGAGCGTGGCAGTAAGCGAGTCAATTATTGCTTTGGAATTTTTATAATACAGGGAATTGCTAGTTATTGGGAAGACAATTTTAGAGATTGTGTAGCCCTTGTCTAATTCGTTTTTAATGTCAATTTTCAGAATTGCATTATGAAAAGGAATGGAGTCTTCATATGATTCGACTATTTCCGAATTCGTGTATTTGCAAAGAGTTCCAGATTCGGGGGAGCCATATAAACAGAATCTCGAGTTTATTGGGTCACATGTGAACCAGTCAAGTGAATCTTTATGCTGCCCATGGACTAAAAACACGCCGATCTCTATAGGGCATCTGACAAATACTGTGGCAGCGGAGCCTTCAGACAGAAAGACAGGCGATTCAAAATCAAGATAGACATGGCTCGTTCGCCTTGCAGGGTGATTCAAGGGTCTAATCGGACACAGTTCAATGGCCAGGTCAGGAGATTTGATTGGGATTATTTTTTTGAGTATGTTGTCCTCTGCGTCTTTCCGGGTGTAAGAAAAGACATGTTCGCCAATTCTTTCAACATTGATCTCAACGTTGGGAAAAGTGAACTCAAGGTTTTCACCGATTGTATAAATCCCATAATTTGACAATTGGGATCGATCGTGATCACTCATCTGTCATTCCAAGTCAGATGCGGAAATTTAATCTCTCTCATCAAGACCTAGATCAGTGCTTTCCGTCAAAAAAAAGAAGATGCCTATCCCAAATTTAACGGGATAGAAACGCTTCCAAATGATTCACTGCCTCTAAAGTAGTAATCTTTTTCGGAGTCATATTCAAATGTAGTTCCTCCACCTCCAATATTTGGTCCAAAGAACATATTGAACATCTTAGTTTCTCCTGGCTTTATTACAACTTGGCCATTGGTGAAATCCATTCCTGAATATTTAAAATCCTTGACGCCATTTGTGACATCGTAGTTACATACGGCAGGCCCCGTGCAAAACAGCGCCTCAGTCTGAGAGCCAGTATTCTCAACCAATATTCTTAGTCGGAGCATTGCTTGACCAGAGGACGTAATTTCAAAGCTGTTTCCCTCAGTCCCAAGACCAGGCCAAAAGAAGGTAACAGGGCCAGCTTGATAAGCATCTGAGATCAGTTTGAAATTATATGCAGTGATTTTGTCCTTTGCAGATCTTTCACAGTTAAGCCTTTCATAGGCTTTTTTGATTTCAGAGCATTCTTCTAGTTGCGCTTCAAGTGCGGCCAGTTCAGAGTCTGTGCTTTTTGGCGCTTCAGATGTCACCTTTGGGGGCTGGGGGCTTGCAGAGACAGATATCAGCCCAGTCTTAATCAGATACTGGATACCATTTAGAAACTCGCTGTCAGTAATTGTTCCGTCTGCCCACCAGCCTGCATTGTTCTTCACCCAGGCAGGAACGCCTTCTGATGATTCAGAAGATACAGATGTTGGCGGAACCCCGATGATTCCGTTTGCAACCAGGAACTCGATGCCAGACAGGAATTCAGATTCAGTAATTGTTCCGTCTGCCCACC
>JAGQHE010000126.1 GCA_020431995.1 Candidatus Nitrosopumilus sp. | reverse complement strand
AATCTTTGGAGGTCTTCTCTTGCATCATTGAGTTGTTTCCTCAGATCAATTATCTTTGCACTGACTTGATTGTTATCATCAGTGTTTTCTTTTCCAAATAATTTTTTTGCATCTTGAAGTTGCGCCCGAAGGGAGTCTATTTTTTCTGAAAGAGCCAGGACTGTTTTAGAAACGTCATCTCTGCTTTGCAAGCTTGCAACGATTGAGTTAGGATTTGAAGCTTTGATAACAACAGCACTGGTCACACAGGAATTGGAATAGATAGTTTCAGGTATCTCATAATGTTTTGACTCACTATCAGACCTGATGAGCACGGTGGGAGAGACAATTGGTTGCGATGCACACACATCAAACACAAAATCGTAGCTGCCAACAGATGTTTTAGGGGTCTGCTTTCCAAAATCAGAAGATATTGGAGTGATGATTAACTGGTTAATTGTTGCAGAAACCAGATTTTGCTGAGTAAGAGCATGATCTAGTTTGGTTTTGTCTACGGGTTTGGCCCATCCAAGTGAGACCAATTTTGAAACATTCTTGACATGCACGCAAGATATCGCGTTAGTTTTGTCTTTGATTACCTTGAACATCCCGCTTTCACATATCACATCATCAGCAGATATCCCAAGACTGACCTGTTTTTTTGGAGGCAAAATATCAGCACTTGCAGGAGAAACAGACACTGCCAAAAACAACATAGCCAGTGAAAACAACAGCAGGACAGGCTTGGTCATCATGTCGGCATTCAGGTTCCATACATCAGTATCATATTTAAATAAACTTTGATTCGGGTACAAAAATTGGTCATGATTTTATGTGTCAGCTGGTTACAGCTTTTCTTTGAGACCATATCTGTTCATTGATTGCATGGCATTTACAATCAGCAGACTTTCCTTTGCAATTTTTTTGATGCAATGGTTTGTCACACTTGTGGCATTCTGGGTCTCTCCAGCTTGCCTGGTTTCCACAATTACAGCATCTCATGTTATTTACCTGAGGACGTATGCCTTAACAGCGTATTAAACAAGACACTAAATGATTTGATGACATGTTAAATCAATTGATTTTATTTAATCAGTTTTTAATCAAACGAGTCAAGATGCAAGCATAAAGAGAATGCCAACACCCAACTGTTTGAAATTAAAACAGGTTATATGGGATTGAAAAAGAGCAACATAGATTATGATGGCTTGAATTCGATGATTTAGTTGCTCAAACAGTACAGAGCACCGAATCAACCAGGCATCCAAAACACACATGCAAATACACAGGTTGAAAAGAACATCAAGCTATTCCAGTTCTTTTCTTGGTATCCCCATGGAATTCCAATGACAGTGTTTACACACCTCTCCCAATCTACCGCCTTTTTCCACATCATCCTTGTTTGATATCAGGTGAAAATCAACTCGCTCTTTCCCATTCATCGTGTAGGTATGATAGGATGCCATCCGTAACGTTAAACTGCAATCAGGGCATTTTTCTAACATTTCTTCCCATGTTCGCATGTGACAGATAACTTTTCTGCCGTTGTTACAATGCAGTATTGTAAGTTAAAAGACAGGCAAGAGATCAGATTTCAAAGAAACACGCCGGGAAAGGGATTCGAACCCCTGCACGCTTTCACGTAGCCGTTTTCGAGACGGCCG
>JAGQHE010000037.1:5092-31822 GCA_020431995.1 Candidatus Nitrosopumilus sp. | reverse complement strand
GTACTGGCAGTTATTTCAGTTGCAGTTGTATCCATATTTGTCATTAGGAGGAAGAGAAAATGAAAACTAGATTTTATTTTAAAATACTTCTAATTTGAATATGATTTAATGTGGAATTCTCTCAAGAAAATATTTCAAAGTAATCCTGAAGGACGACCATGCAAGAAATGTGGTCATTACGAGACTTCACATTACCTGAACATGACTACTCCAAAAAGAGAACAGCATGAATTATGGGCGCCAGACATGCAAAGAATGAACTGTAAAAAATGCCCATGTGAAAAATTCAAATAAACAAAATTCAATGAACGATTTCTACGTGTCTCTTTTATGCAAACAATTCCCAGGGTATTTGTACATCGATTGGAGTCATTCACCATGTATGTGCTAGGCCATAACGTTTCTGTCAGGTCAATTTTGGCCTGATTTTTCTTTACTTTGTGCGTAAAATCCAAAACTTTGCTGATGATTCATCAGTACTTATTATATACAAAAATTCAGTCAATTTTTCATGAGATGCTTGGTTATTCTTGGAATTAGTGTTATTTGCGCACTATTTTTTGTCATAAATCCTACTTTTGCTCAATCATCAACAGAAACAACTGAGCAGACTACTCTTTCAGGTGATCTAGAGAATAATCCCGTTGCTCAAGATATCTTGAAAAAAATTGAACAGACAAAACAATGGATTAAAGACCTAGAGCAAAGAAACTATGAAAAACTAGAGACACAAAAGGAGCTTGAAGCAAAAAGGGCACATTCACTTGAGATACTAAACCGTGATTTGGCAGAATGGGAAAAACTATGGGAATATTATTCTCCAAGGAACTCTTTTGCCAGGTTTGTCGACAAAGTGCCAGACTCACAGGTGCAGGATGTCTTTTGGGACCAGTTTGAGTTCAAGGAACAAAAGGTAAAGGCAGGACATGATGCCCTGAAAAGAGTCGTTGCAAACGGAGGCTCTTTGCATGAAGCAAGGCAGGCGTATCTTGTTGCAGCTGAAACCAAGAGAATTGAGCTCATAGAGGCAAACTCGCAATTCAACGTAAGACACAACCTTGCATACTATAACCAGCAGATACTGTTTGATAGGGAAGGACAGTTTGTAGATTCACCAATAACTGGCGAGCAATTAAGAAAGTATTATGAGGATTTTAGGAAAAACCCCGCATATCTTGCAGCAAATCCAGACGATGCAGTGTCTTGGGAGGAGTTTGGAAGAACAAGTCCCAGTACAGAGTGCATAGAGGGAGAGATTGTAATTCATCGCTTTCAGGCAAATGACTATGTCTGCGTAACAACATCCACTGCAGAGATGTGGATACGGCATGGCATGGGAGAGATAACTGGCCCGTCTGCGGATGTTGCAACATCCGATATACAGTATGTTTCACCTATCACAAAATGTGACGACGGATTTACTGTAGTGTATGTACTTTATGCTGGAAACTACTCCTGCGTTACTGAGGAGACGGCAAATGAGTGGACAGAGCAGGGAACTGCCGAGTTTCATGATCCAGAAGACTATATCATGGAGAGCATAGAGAGAAAAGAAACACTGGTCAAAATTGAGGAGATAAACCAGCAAATACGCGATATGGGCAGGCAGCTGGAAGACGAAAAGGAATCTCTGATGAAAAAATATGATGTAAAACATGATGAGATTCAGCTGCAGTCAAACGAAGCTGAAAAGAAAGCTGCCAAAGATTACAAAGATGGAAATATCTCAAAGGAGGAACTTAGCAGAAGAATATCTGCAATCAGGGAAGACCTAGAGTCAGGCAAGGAAGACATACTAGACGACAAGATAAAGGAGACCAAGCAGCTGGAAAGGCAACACAAGCAGAGAATGGCAGAATTTGCACAAGAGTATGATCTTGATCCTTACATCAAAGTGGTGATGAATCCTGGCAGGACAGGATACGAGGCCGTATTAAGGGAATAGACATCATGAGCCTGTATTTCTTTTGTTTGTGATAAAACCTGTAAAAAGGATTCGAATTACTTATGAATATCATAATTTCAAACTAGAATCATGAATTCTTTGAATGCGGTTTTAGTCGGTATTGTTGCTGTTCTAGGTGTTTCGTTAGCAATTGTTTTGGTTCAAAATCAATCTCTTTCAAAGGAATTACAATCAGATAGTACATTGAAAACCTCAGAACTAGTTGAGACATTCAAGGAAAAGTATTCAGATCGTGAGATTACTGAATTTCCGGATTCTAGAGGAGTTCCATACAAATATTCTGCAAAAAATGGTGACAACTATGTTGATCTGATTTTGGAAAAGGATCGTGTTGTGTTAAAAGCTTGGAATGATGAGGGCAATACACTTTGTATAGTTTCAAATCCAATTCCAAGAGATATTCTGGATAACTGTCCTTTGAAATGGTAATGGAATAGAAAATGAAAACCAGACTTTTGATAATTATTGCTGCACTTGTACTTGTTCCAATGATATCTGAATCCTTTGCAGAACAAATTAAGGTAAAGTTTGGGGAGACAGTATCCTATGAAAACCTAAAATTTTATTTCTATGATATCGAGGATTCCCGTTGCCCATCTGATGTTACATGTGTCTGGGAGGGTCATGTTTTGGCAATGATTCGCATCAGTAATGAGACTCGTGACATTGGTGGCTACCGAGACATTGGAAATGCAGAAAAGTCCTTTCCGCCTTTTGTTGTCACCCTAAAAGACATCCAGCCATATCCAGTCAGCACTGAAAAACCAGACTATGTGGTAACACTTGATATAGAAAAGCAAAAACCAAAGCCATCTGATTTTCGTGATTTGGAGGCAGACGAGACAATATCTAATCCTGAGGTTGTTATAATGATTCAGAGCCTTGGTGCAGGGCTGATAATTTTGTTTATCATAATTTATGCAATAAAAAAGAGGAGAAAATGAAAACTAGGATTTTGATAATATTTACAATTGGATTGATTGGATTTGTAGTAATTCCTAATTCTTATTCCATTAATGGAGGAGGAATGGTCATTGAAGTTCCTGGACAAACTATGGACATCTCACAAAATGTTATTTCTCCTGGAGAAACTATGTTTGTTAATGGAAGCTTTAGACAACCTGCAGGTGATTTTTCAACTAGTATATTCAAAAACTATGAAGCCTCTCATAAATTGGTTTTAACTCTAAATCCAAACACAAATGAATTTGGAGATTTTAACTTTAATTTCACTATCCCAGAGCATTGGGAACTTGGCAATTATTACATGATATTGGAAAATGGTTTACAATTAATGGATTGGAAATTCACTGTAAGGCAAAATTATAGTGGAGGTACTTTAGATCGTACAGTCTATCCTATACCTTGGATGATTGAATCTCCTCTAAAACAATTCAAGTCTGGAGTCACAATTGATGAAATACAGTGTAAAACAGGATTTGTACAGGTTTTCAAAAAATCCAACAACTCTCCTGCATGTGTTACCTTGAATACAAAATCAAAACTGATGGAAAGAGGGTGGGCAGAACCACTGGGAGACATAATCAAACAGAGATCAGGATTTTCTGAATCCTCTCTTGAAGATGTTCTAAACCGTTGTGCTGATGATTCTCCACATGAAAGAAGGGCAAATCCTTTACGTTATACAAACGAAACCCATGTTTTTTTAAATCTAGGATGTAAATGGCAAGAAATCGGAGAGTTTATGCAATCTCCTGAACCTGAATCAGAGTCAAAATTTGACACAGGTTTTTCTCAAAGATATCAAATATCCATCTTCCAAAACTTGAAAACGATGAGTCAGTATTTCACTCCTGATTTCATAACAATTGGACCTGTGGAAGAAGTTACTTGGTCAAATCATGACAAAATCTCACACACAATCATTTCAAATAATTCCACAGATCCTTGGAGTACCGGAATTATTCTTCCTCGTGAATACGCAACAATATCATTTGAAAAACCAGGAATCTATTGGTATCACGGAAAACCCTGGATGAATGAGGTAGTTATTGTTGTAGATGATGATCATCTGTTAGAATCAAACTTTAGTGAAGTGTTTGGACCTGGCAGTCCTATAGCATACAATGAAGGACTAAAACCAGTTTTTCTTTATGATAATTGTGAGCGTTACGTCTATTGGTTAAATGAGCACGGTAAAGAAAAAATCACATTGCCTGAAGACTATCCTCGATATCCTCCATGGGGAAATGAAATCTTCCCTCTAGTAGAATTTTGCACTTCCAATGGTGAGATAGTAAATACTGCCAATGGAAATTCAGTTCATTGGGAGTTTAGAATCAAACATGAAAACTAAATTTTTGATAATTATTGGAATTGTTATTGCCATTGCAATTTCCATTATCTATGTCTCTCTTGCATACAATCAAGAAATCAAACTGGCAACTGGAATGATGATCAATGATGAAAAACCTCAACCTTCAACAATTTCAAATCCTATGTGTTTTGAAATTGACACCTCTGCTCAAAAATTGCCTTATAATAATCCGATAGAAGTATGTTTTCCGTTAAGTGATTTTAAGGCTTTGGGATGTACAGAACCCATGATAGAACATATCTACAAATACACTAATCTATTTGAAAGAGATTTTGACGAGGCTTTTATACAGAATCTTGCAGGATTATCTGATGATGTATCTGAAGAAGAATATGAAACATGTCTTGATTCTATATTAGAAAAAAGAAGATACATGGTACAACATATGGAATTTGAATCATTTAGCCTTGTTCAGGGAACTAAAGTCGAATTAGAGGGGATAATTGTGGATATGAGGCTTGACTCTGCTCACCAGTATTTGCTATTCACAAATGACCCACGTTTTATATTCAGTACTGGCTCCAATGGAATCAATCTTACAGGATTGCATGATGAAAACAACATCAGCGGTAAAATCGTAAAACTTTCTGGAACACGAATGCCAAGAGACTTGGGAATTCACGTAGACAGCTATGAGACTACTAGTTCGTTGATTCCTTCTTATGGAACTTTGAACATTTCAAATGCCAAGGACATTCTTGATGTATCTATCGCAGAAATTTATGAGAATCCTGAACAATTCTATAATCGGTTTATTCGTGTTGTAGGAGACCTTAGTGAGTACGAAACTCACATTGCGTATGCTGGAGTAGGATGCACCACTGCAAAATATGAGATATCTGACGAATTTTCTTCTGACTTTTCAAGCTCAAGACACTTACAGGATGGTGAGAAAATCATTGGTGTAAGAATTGGAGCACATGATGACCTAGGCAAAGTAAACGAACCATTGTCTGATGAATTAAAATCCAACAAAGTTACAGTTATGGGAGTGTTTGTTCCAAGTGTAGTGGAGAAAGGAAATTGTAATCACACTATTCACAAGTCTGGATACATTTTGACTGAATTTGACAGAATTAAAATTTTGGAGAAATAGAAAATGAAGACTAGATATAGCATTTCAATTATCTGCATAACTATTTTTATTGTATCTAGTCTCATGGTGGTTGCATACACATGTCCTGAATTATTTGGCTTGACAAGACATTATTCTAAAATTGGTGAATATGATGGTGCTGTTTCAGAAACCGCATTAATGATAAATGAGCAATGTTTGAACAAAGATCAGTCCAGCGAATATCCATTCACTAAAACATCAAACGGATATTACTATACTGATAATGTGATATGTGAGCGAGTAAATGTAGAGCAAGGGGCATGCCTAGAACCATTTAGTAAAGGATTCCCTGATGAAACATGCCATAATCGTGTAACCTTTGATCAGCCTTATGGTGAACCCGGACCATATTTTAACAAAGAATTTTGTAATCAAGTGAAATTTTGGGAACCTGCACTCACTGATACTGTGGAAAACAAACGAATGTACTCTGAATGGCTTCACATATGTACAATTCGTGGCCTGATAGCAGATACTCAATTACATGATATTCCTGAAATAATGAATTACCAAGGTAAAGATTGCAATGAGTATAGTAGAAAAGGAAGTGCTGATTGTTTTGCTATTTCGTTTGACAAATGTGTTCCTGCAAAAATAGAGAATACTCATTTTACTGTGGAAGGTGATCCAATCACAATCATTGCTATGATAAAATCTGATTCTTGCTCTATTGATGTATTTCATGATGCGACCCAAGATAAATTTGGAAAACAAGAGATAACAAAATATTCTTGTCCTGAAATTAAATTAGATGATAACTATCTCCACCTGGTTTCATGCGTGGACAAATTTGATGAGGGGGAATATGGATTTACGATTAGAAAATGAAAACCAGATACAAAATAATAACGATTCTCGTAATTTCAATAACAGGGTTTTTGTTTATTCCACATTACACTACCAATGCATACTGTGATCTTTTTGATACATCAAACGGTGGATGCCTGCGCATTTCAGGAGTTGGTGTTGGAGAACTGAAATTTTATCCTCCAACATTTGTTTTTGATGAGAACCTAAACGAGTGTTGGTATGAATATGATGAAGGTAAAATCAAGCCATGTGTGATAGAGGCCGAACTGGTTCTGTGGCCTTCAACTACAGATTCTGATTGTGATGAGGAATGCCCTGATGACTACGCACATACAGATCAGAAAAATCAAGATCCATCCAGATTCACAGGAGGGGTCACCGAAATAATCAATCCAGAGCATGAATCTCTAAAGTATGGAAACACACCACAGGTCATCAGAGACACATACCTCTCAAGAAATGTTCAGCAGTGGCAAGATGCATGGCAGTTTGAACTAGAGGCAGAGTATCAAAAGTATGGTGATGAGTTTTACACAGAAATGGGCAGGCTGCTGATGAAAAACGAGATGCAGCGTCAAATGAACAATCTTGGTATAGTAAACGCAGATAATGGTTTTACAGTTTACAGTGGGATGACATTAGACTCATTACCACCCCACATCGGATTTAGTTCAGTCGTTCATGCAACTGACGGTCATTACTACTGGCTTCAGGGCGGAACCCACGCAAACAAAGTCAGCTATTACAAGACAACACAGTTGCAGTACCCTGACGAGTCAAATGATTCAAAAATAAAGTCAACATCTGCAGCATTACCTGATCAAATAATCCCAAGAATCTTGATCCAGATGAATGGAGACAATGATCTGAAAAGCAGTCCTCCGTTTGTAGTACTGGAAAATCCGGGAGAGGTGGAATTTTACAACAAGTCTCCTGGAACTTTGTTCATTTACATCAGCAAAGACGGAGTGTCTGAAAATGGAGTAGAACCATTTTATGAAATCTGGACTAGGAGTGATTCAGGAGCTACTTGGCCATTTGCAGAACCCGGTGCATATATCTGGCATGGCAAGATTCATGTGACTATTGACAAAGAATATGAACTGAGTACTGGCGGGGGAGTGCTTGTACTCTCTGAGGACATGAGCAGTTTGCCAAAAAAAGAGCAGATGGCAACTGCCAAAATGATGTTAATTACAAGTGGTATGCCTATAGTTGGCATGGGTCAACATGGAGCAGATAACTCACTTTATATTTCACTTGATCCTGCAATTAACGAACTATTGCCTGAATCTAGGAAGTATTACCTGCAAAGAGCACAACAACTTGTTCCATTTGATATTGACATAATACTTGAGAAATGATTTGGAAAAAGAACTACTAGAGAAAATAGAAAAAATTCACCTCAATTCTTTGAGAGATTAGTTTTAGAATTAATACGAAAAATGGGATATGGAATAGATCATAATGTTTTGGGCAGAACAGGAGATGGTGGAATTGACGGAGTAATAAAAGACAAACTAGGACTTGATGAAATTTACTTTCAGGCTAAAAGATGGAAAAACACAGTAAAGAGAAGTAGGTATCCAAGGAGATATACTTTCTTTACGAGGATCTCCTAGTCTAATTGCCTATTCAAAGGGATTCTATCAGCATAGACATTTTTCTCCAATATTTTTCAAAAACCGAAATTGTATATTTTATATTCTTAAATTTTACAATATAGAATTATTTCTGCAATCTCCCTCATGGTTACATGACATTTCAAATTTACGTATTAAAATTATGATTATCAAAGTTAAAATCAAAAAATTGCATAGAATTTGTCTTTTGTAATCTTACATAGTATATGAAATGTAATTGTTGCAGTACAGATTATTCTATTAACTTCCAGCTATTTTTTAAATGATGTTCACGTAATATTGTTGAGGAAAAATGAACATCTACGATACGAAGACAGTATCATGTATTGCATGTGGAAAATGTATTGGAGAAGTGGATTATGATGCCGAGGTAATTTATCCAAAATGTGGCAAGTGTGCGCATCCATTACCAGAAGGGGATAGTGCATTGTACACTGTAAGTTATTTTCAGAATAATCCTCCAAAGAAAAAGAAACAGATTGAATCAGCCTAGACTCAAGATTGTAATAATGCCAAATCATTATTTCATAATCCTATCTAAGATTGTAAAAGAATGAAGATATAGTGAACCAAAATTCATTGAAGTTTATTTTTCATTTGGAGTTCATCTTGTACATTACAACAAAAGCCTATTTCCATATTCATGATTTTTTCCTGATTTTCGGCAAATTCCAGTTGTATTTTATCGCAACAAGTCTGAGTCCTGTCGTAATTAACATTCCTAAAATGGCAGCAATGTATAGTTGATCACTGACCAACAAAATCGAGTAAAAAGCAACAATTCCTATAAAACTGGCAGAGGCATAAAACTCCTTTACAAAAACAATTGGAGTGTCATTGACAAATACATCTCTGAGTATCCCTCCACCTATGGCTGTTAGGATTCCTGATACCGATATTACGAGAAAGTTTAGTCCAAATGTAGAATATGCAATCATAGCACCAATAATAGTAAAAATCCCTAATCCTACCGCATCAAATCTTAAGAATAAGTTCCAATGTCTTTTCAGACGGGGATACAATAAGAAAACCATTACGGCTGAAATTAGCGATACTGTAACGTATGTAGGATCAGATGCGGAATTTGGTAAACCATCGCTAAACAACACATCCCTTACTGTACCACCTGCCACTCCTGTTATTATGGCTAAAAGTATCACACCTACGATGTCGGCATTATGTTCTATTGCTTTGAAAGCTCCTGTGATGGCAAATGCCATGGTCCCAAACAGATCTAAGACATATACGAAAAGTTCAGTAGATAATACAAATTCTCCCAACTACATACTAATTTGGTTATTTGATATAAAAAAAGTAGTATAAATTATTTTGTAACATGATCTCATAATATTTTCTAGTAAGAAAATCTAGTATATTACTAGGATTTTCATTGTTCAAAAACAAGGATGTCCGATTACAACAATTCTTTTTATCTTATTTTAACGTAATAAAAAATTGGATGAATCAATCAAGTAATGTAGAATATCAAAATTTTCAGAGAATATATGCAGAACTTCTTAAAGAGCCAAAAATACGATTTGTAGGTTTTGTTGATTATATGGGGAATTTGATTATGGGTGGTTTTAGGAATGGAGTGATCCCACTAAAAGAAGAATCGGAGAGACAAAAAATATTCTTAGAAGTTGCCTTAAGGGTGAGAACACGAGAAGATTTTGACAGCAATGTTGGACCTGTCAAATACGCATCTTCTAGACGAGATAAAATTGTTATGATGACATTTCCAATATTAGGTAAAATTCTTTTTTTATCTACCGAACCAGATGTTGAAATTGATCCTATGGCACGGAAGATTATCAAGGTTTGCGGAATTCAATCTACAGAAACAAATAATGAAATTCGGAAGAAAAAATGTGTTCCTTGTGAAGGTGGGATTAGTCCCTTGACTCCTGAAGAAATAAAGAAGAATCTTGAAAAAGTTCCAGGTTGGAAATTAAAAACAAACAGCATAGAAAGAGAATTTGATTTTGGGGGATTTACAGAGGCAATAAAATTCGTTAACACAGTGGCAGAATTAGCAGAAGAAGAAGGTCATCATCCAGACATATGTGTACACTGGAATAAGGTAGTCCTGGAAATTTGGACACATGCAATAAACGGTCTAAGCGAAAACGACTTTGTTTTAGCTAGCAAAGTTAACAAAATCTAGTCCTCATAAAAAATCTAGGACAGCCCTTAAATCTCTTCCAACCTGATTTCTTTTTGTTGGATTTAATGCAATTGCATTTTTTGCAACAAGATCTGAACCATTATTTTTTCCGTTTTGCATGTTTTATTATTAGTTTTAAGATCAAGGTTATGATTTTATTATGTCTGGATTTTACATCCATACTAACAAGCAACAAAGTCTTTTGATCCAATGGAAAAGTCACACGTTTTACTTTCTCGTATTCTGCCATAGCATATTTCGTACGTCCAAGTTTTTCTTCTGCAAGAAATCTGCCTATCATTCTATCAAACGCATATGATATTGATTGAGTCAATTCATCCGAATCTAATGCTCCTACAACATCATACCTATATCCTCCAAATCTCCTGACACCGTCTATAACCACCATAGAAAATCTTATCGAAGAATCCAAGTCCATTACGTCCTTACATAGTTGGTTGTAATCCATAGAGTTTAGACAGATTAGAATCTACAAATAATTTAGTTTTGATAACGTGAATTTCAGTAATGATTTTGAGATTGGCCGTGTAGTGATTGACAAACAAAATGCCTTTTTTGATTCCAACATTACTTGGGACAGTTGGCGGATTAATCACATTGTAGTATGCCTTCCATGTAGGACAATGTATGGTCTAGTGTAAGTGGATGTCCCATGTTTGTTCCTAAAATGTATGATGTGTAGTATGTGTAAGGTATAGGATGGTAGCGTAAACTGGATTGAGGAGGTCTATTTTCTTTAGCTCAACTCGCCCCTGGCATCGACCTTTTTGACTAAATATCGCTCTTCGAACTCATGAATATACAAAATGCAGACCGTGTGTTTTTGTCGTTTCCAGCAAACCACGTCCAGATTCAATCCAGCAATACTGAATATCAGTTTTGGAAAAAAACAATCAAGTTTTATCTGCAACGCTGGACTACCAATGCTATGAAACAGACTGCCCTTGGAATGTCCTCTAAGAGCCTGGATCATGATCTGGCACAGCAAAGACCCCTGCTTTTGTTTGATCTTAGACTCAAAGAGGATTTTGAAAAATCTCACGTGTCAGGTTCTGTTCATGCCGTGTGCGATGTCCATGCCAAAGAAAAGATAATGCCAAAGATTCCAAAGAATGCCAAGATAGTGCTCATCTCAGAGCCTGAGGATTTTGCCAAAGAGATTGCCGAAATGATGGTTTCGTTTGGTCTTGACGCGCACTATCTGGAAGGCGGTTTTTCATCTTGGCAAGGGAAGACTTCAAGTGGCCAGACAGGAAAAACCATTCCTGCTGATCAGCTCGCCGAGAAAATTGAAGACGTGTTTTTGTTGGATGTTCGTGACTCTGATGAGTTCTCTGAATATAAAATACCGGGAAGCGCCAACATTCCTTTGGGAGATCTTTTTGATGCAAGCACTCTGCAAAAAATCCCGAGAGACAGGGAGGTGGTAACCATCTGTCCGCATGGGAACCGCGCAATGATTGCAAGCTTTGCTTTGGAGCGCGCAGGAATCCATTCTCAGACACTGGAGGGAGGCCTTGCAGGATGGAACCAGGTTTTAGAACCTGTCACAGCTGTACAAAAGCCCATAAGGATAATCCAAGTACAAAAAATTGGGAAAGGATGCCTGTCCCATATTATAGAATCTGATGGGGAAGCGATCGTGATTGATCCGTTGCATCCTTTCGAAGAGTATTCTTCCATCGCAAAACAGTATGGGTTTAAAATCAGCAAAATTTTTGACACGCATCAGCATGCTGATCATGTCTCGTCTGCACGGGATCTCGCAGAATCAGAAGATGCGGAACTGTATCTTTCAAAGTATGAGGGGTATGACATTGATGCAAACTTTATCAGTGATGGAGACGAGCTGGCTTTTGGCAAATCAAAGCTCAGAGCAATGCATACGCCAGGCCATACTCCTGGCAGCATGAGCTATGTTGTAGATGAAAAATATGTCTTTACAGGAGACATTTTGTTTGTAGAGTCAATTGGAAGGCCGGATCTAAGGGACAAGGCCGAGGAGTTTGCCGAAGAGCTGTACGACACATTGCATAGCAGGTTACTGTGTCTCCCACGGCAGACCCTGGTATTTCCAACGCATCATGGGGAAGGCGTGGAGTCTATAGACGGCGCGTATTATTCCACCATAGCAGAATCTAAAAAACTGCCATGGCTTGACATCCCAGAGCAGGAATTTGTCAAAAAAGTGGTCTCAATGACAGTCCCACGACCCATGAATTACAGGAGAATAATTTCAATCAACAGGGGAGAGATAGATCTGGTTCGATCCGAGATCCCGGACTTGGAAATAGGCCCCAACAGATGCGCAGTGGACAGCAAGTAAAAGCAGCAGAGACAGTAGATCCGATCGTTTGTGTCTAGAACTATTTTTCAAGAAAATGTACGAGTTTTTATTTTAAAAATCCGATTGGGGACAAAAACCGCATGCCCGTTGCCGACCCGTATCACGCGTCCTCGCGTGCATGTGGCTTGTACTCATATTGGTTTTTTCATCCGCATGTAAAGTTTGCAAAAGATCATTTCCTGTCTAGATGTGCAGACATGCATGATCGGAAAAAACAGTTAAACAAAGCACCTCCAAAATCTTCACATTGTCCGAATACATTGTAATCTCAGGTTCAAACTCCGAAAGACTGGCAAAAAAAATCGCAAAAAATCTAGATGCAAAATACCTGAGACCGCAGTTGAAGGTTTTCCCAGACGGCGAAAGTAGGCTCAGCATACCAAAGAGTGCAAGCAGCAAAACAATTGTTGTGGTGTCTTCAACCGGCCCTCCTGTGGACTCCAACATTGTCAGAACTCTGTTGTTGATTTCAAAGTCCAGCGAGATTGCGCCCAACGTGATTGCTGTCGTGCCGTATATGGGGTATGCAAAACAAGACAAGGAATTCCTAAAGGGTGAAATCATAACAATTTCAGTCATTGCAAAATTGTTCAAAGCTGCAGGGGCAAAGCGACTAATCGTCGTAGATTTTCACAGTCCGGAGGCTTTGGACTTTTTCAAGATTCCAGCAGAAAATATTTCTGCAGATTCGTTGTTTGCTGAGTATTTCAAAAAGCGCAGACTGAAAGATCCGCTGGTAGTGTCTCCAGACACATACTGGAAGTCCAACGCGGAGAAGTTTGCAAGATCCATCAATACGAACGCTGTCGCTCTAAACAAACAGAGAGACAGGAAGACCGGAAAGCTGGTCATCAAGCCCCCCTTTCCAGAATTTTCCAGAGGGAGGGATCTAATAATATTTGATGACATGGTATCGACCGGAGGGAGCATTCTAAAGACAATCCAATTTCTCAGAAAAGAAAACTTTGGAAAGATATGCGTTGCATGCACGCATCCTGTTTTTGTTGGAGACTCCGAAAGAAGAGTCAGGGCGGCAGGGGTTCAAGAAATCATAGGAACAAACTCGATCGAAGGCAAATTTTCAAAGATTGATTTGTCCGGAATCATCTCTAAAGCGATAAAAAACACAAGGTGACGCTCTAGAACGCCAGATTCTCAGTCATCTGTCAATCACAAACGTCCTTTCCACCACTGGTGATTCTGTTATTTTGTGGATTAGCATGTCGGATCTTTTGCCTATGCCCAACGGGGTCTGAGTGGAAAGAATGTATTTTACCCTGTCAAGCTTGTGTGCCTTCTCAGCGTATATTGTAAATAGTACTTCTCCTGTTTGCACAGGATCCCCTGTTTTTTTATTAAATACAATTCCTGCACCCTTGTCTTTTGGAGCACCAGCCGCTCGTGCAATGTCCACAATGATCCTGTTCTCCATCCACAATATCTGTCCTGATTTTTCGGAACTGATGACCAACGAATGCTTCCCGATAGGTATGTCTTTTGGGAGTATCAGCGGATTTCCTCCCTGTGATTTGATTATCTCTCTCATTTTTTGCTCTGCTTTGCCTGACTCAAGTATTTTTTTTGCAAGAACATAGCCATCTTTTTTGCCCAATAGCTCAAACATGCTTCCAGCAATGCTGCATGCTTTGTCAATCAGGTCTGGGACATCCTTTTGGTTCATCAGGACTTCTAATGCCTCCCTTGCCTCCAGTGCAGGGCCTACAGTGTTTCCTATCGGCTGCTCGCCAGAGGTTAGCGTGCAATGTGTATGTATTCCTAACCTGCTTCCAAGCTCGATGATGTCCTTTGCAAGAAGATCTGCCTCTCCAACTGTTTTCATCTTTGCCCCCCTTCCAGTTGGAATGTCAACTACAAGATGGGTTGCGCCTACCGCTTTCTTCTTGCTCATGATGGACGGCAAAAGCAGAGGATCTATGTGAAGCGAGAATTCTATCTTGACAAACATGTCATCAGCAGGTGCCAGATCTATTGCCCCGCCCCATGCAATGCATCCGTTTGATTTTTTGAGTATCTTTAACATATTGTTTGTTGTAAGTTCCACGGGCATCAGAATTTCTGCACGATCCGCGGTCCCTGCAGCTGACGTGATTGCTCTCGAAGATGTTTTTGGTATGGTGAATCCCTCAGAGGATATTATTGGAACAACCAACAACGTGGTTTTGTCTCCGGGCACACCTCCTATGCTGTGTTTGTCAATGATGACTTTTTTGTCAATGCTGAGTGTTTTTCCTGTATCAACCATAGAACGGGACAAGCTTGTTGCCTCGTCAAGGTCTAGCTTGTCGATGTGCAACGCAGTTACAAACGCAGAGATCTCATTTTCGTTAAGATTGCCATCAACCAAATCCTGTACGATTTCATGTATCTCAGAGTACAGCAGTTTTTTTCCTGAAAGTTTGTTTCGGATGAACTGGAGTGATTTTGGAAACGGTGCAATGTCTACTGTCACAGTGTTGTTTTGTTTTAGAAGGAGCATTTTTCTGACTTCCTCGGTCACTCCTAGAAAACCCTTTTCGATGGCAGTCGATGTGTTGACTATTGCAGTGATCTTCTTTTTTGCTTTGACAGTCACACGTTCAGAGGCGGTGACGTTCAACTCATCGGCGTCTTTATCATTTAGAAATACAAACGGCTTGCCGCCTGAATCGATATTGAGAATTTTTATTTTCAGTTGCATCATGGATGTGGACATTGCATTTCATCATCAGGTAATGGAGGCTCTAAACGAAATATTTTTCCTGCACAATAGACATAGTTTCCAGTAGTATGAAGTAGGCCTCCAGCAGTGCCAAAGGTTTCCCCTAGCTGGGTCATTTGGTTCTGGGTTTGTTTTATCAGATGGACTGTGTTTGATTCTAGCATTTCCAACATGTCTGCGGTAGTCTTTAGCATCACACTTGTATCATTTAGTGCATCAGGGACCTCTTTTGTCATGGAAATATGATATGGATCTAAAGGCTTGTCAATATCAGGTATCGGGACGGTAAACCCTGCTATGCTAACTGTCTTTGGATTCATTGTAATCCCCGTGGGGACTTGAATCTGGATTGAGTTTGCTGCCTGTCTGATTGCAAATGCGGCCCATCTTAATGCAGTTTTGGAGCCTTGGTTACTATATGGGAACGGTGCGGGAATGTTAAACGATGGGAACTGCGTGTTCTCAAGGATTGTTGCTACCTGTCTTGAAATCTTTTCTGCGTTTATTGGGTTTCCGCCGTCATCCTTTAGCATCTTACTTACGTCTGAAGTGAATTTTCCGCTCTTCTTCAGCTCATCCCCAATTTTTGGAAGTGTTTCAGGCAGTTTTTTCAGTATGGGCTCTAATGCATCTCCATTTTTCCAGAACAAAACCATTAGGCGGATGAATGCGGAGATACTTGGCATGTGATGGCTTGTCTCCAATATTATTTGAACACTATGATTTAATGAAAATATCAATCCATTCTGCTCAAACGCGCATAGCAGTATTGACAACATGCAATACGAATCAGTTTACCAACATATGATTTTCAGAAAGGTTGCCAACAAAACCAGTTGAGTTCTTGACAGGACTTGAAAAAATGAGAATCAAGCCCATGCAAAATCCCGGTTGGTTTCCTTTAGAGCATCTCGCTCAGGGGGTTGAGGTGGACTTATTCTCAACCATATTACTCAGGCATCAAACTTAAACATGTCTATGAATTCATCATTGTTTCCAAATGACGTGGTTTTTGACTTGTTGGAAGATTTTTTTGCTGATGCCGATAACGAAATTATTTTGCATAATCTTTAAAAGTCACCCCAACTCTTGATTTTCGACATTCATGGTTGAAAAAAAAGTAACAAAAAAAGATCAAAAGAAGACAATTAAGAAGACACCTGCAAAAAAGACATCCAAAGTCAAAGCTGAGAAAACCAAATCCGCTAAGACAACAAAATCCAAAACAAAAGTAGTTGATGATTCTGACGCAGATGCTGGAATTGTCATAGTGGATGACGACATACACATAGATCAAGAAAAAGTCAACGAAGAAAGACGCGCATATCTTGAAGAAGCAAGATCACAGGAAGCATACGATTAGGAATCTTTATCCGATCCCGTGACATATACTACTCATGAGGGCACTGTGTCTTATTACGGTCAAACCTGGAAAGGTCGACACTGTCGTTGAGATTCTCAAGAAAAAACGCAAGATTGTAAAACAGGTAATGATTGTCACTGGCAGGGCAGACGTCAGTGCCCTGTTGCAAGGAAACATGGATGAGATTAACAACATGGTGATTGATTTTAAAAAAATCAAAGACATTGTCACTACTGAGACGCTAATTGAAGTGGAGGTCAACATGGGATGGTAAAAGCCATAATCCTTGTAAAATCGCCAAAGAAGCTCATAGCTGCCAGACTGAGGAAGACCCCGTATGTGATTGACTCTTTTCCAACAAGCGGCCAATTTGACGCAGTGGCCATAATTGACGTGAAGGAACTGGTTCAGATAAAAGAAGTTGCAAACCAGATTCAGAAGATTAACGGCGTAGATAGAACTGAGACAATGGTGGAAGTTCAATAGAGACAGAAGACATCGTGTGCCTGCCAATCAGCATATGCAGGTTCAATGACAATGGATTTAAAGAACTTCTAGTTAGTATATCTGTGAACATCAAAAAAGTAGGAAATGTCATTTTAGCAGTTAAAGACATAGACAAATCCCTACAGTTTTACCATGAAATCATAGGTCTTCCTATCAAAAATCAGAGAAGATCTTGGGTGGATTTGGGTACTACTGGTGCAATATTGAGTTTACATCCGGCATCACTGACAGCACAGCATATTGGCAGTTCCATTGAAAACGGAATAACAATAGGGTTTCTTGTCGGGGATGTCAAATCGGCAGTGGACGAGCTACGAGCAAAGGGAGTCAGGATTTATCGAGACATTATTGAAAAAGATGTGGGTAAGAACGCAGTGATTTTAGATCCTGACGACTATCTGATCTCTTTATTCGAACCAATATTTGACGACAAGGCTCAACAGACTAGCGGATACCAAGGATTTACACCAGCCTAGATTGTCTTCTTAATTAGAGAGATAATCTTCTCCAAGTCTTTTTCTTTTCTGTCTATTGAAACATAGAACGTTACGTCATTTTTCTGCAGGATTATGATTATCACCTTTTCATGCTGCAAAATCACATGCTCTAGTTTGCCAACCGTAGTTGTCGTGTCTTTTCTCAAGGACATCAGAGTAGAGACAATGAAAAACTCATTTTTTACTTGTTCAGATTTCAAAAGTGGTTTCAGATCAGGTTTTACAAGCCCAGTCAAAGTCCGGCCATACGCATTGATGACTCCTGCATACCTGATGCTTTCAGACAGTTGAAGGATGTTTTGACACTGCTTTCGATATTTGACTATGGTGTCTTTCCATTCATCCGATGGAGTTTTTACCATGGATGCAATAATTTTTTGAAACTAATAAGGGTTCATAATGTCCGACTTTGTACAGCAGGTATTTTTCAATCGTGTTTGGCCTTTGACTCTTCCAATCTTTTCTTCAACTCCAGGTTTTCTTTTAGCAGTTGATCTTTTTCAGATTGAAGTGCCCTGACAGAGCTTTGTCGTGAATACAAAGGATGCCCTGGAGGAACGACCATAGAGCCCATTGAGAGCAATCCAGATGCATACATTTGATACATTTGTTGGAATCCCTGCAGTTTCTGATTGACTGTGTCTGCGCTTCTCAAGAACTGCTCTTTCATTGGATTTTGCTGGATTCCAAACATCGGATTTGACAGTCCAGGCGGGATCCTAGGGAACTGGAATGCGATGTGCGGAATGTTCGGGTTTAACCCATAAAGGTCTTCAAGATGTTTTCTTACTAAATTATCCACAAATATCACCAGTATTTGCCATATTTGTGGCTTGCCGTAGTCATTTGATATACTGGTTAGTTAATTCTGAGGCGTTTTTGCTCAAATTGAGCTGATCGCAGATCCTTATAGATTCCTAAATTTGATCGCCAGTATACATGGAAGAACTAAAAAAATCATGTCATAGATGTAAAAAAGAGATTCAGGAGAAAGAGATACATAAAATCGTGATATATGTGGTTCAGGAGAAGTTCACCGAGCATCATTATGAACATGTCGAGTGCCCAGACAAGTTCACTGTCTGATCAGATGAATGCCTATCCCTTGAATTCGTAGATGTTGTAAATCTCGCCTGTCAGTCTTGATCTGTACTTCCACTCATTGTTCTTCCAGACAATTTGTGAGAACTCTTGTTGTGTAGAAGGATGGATTCTTTGGTAGACATCGTTCCCAATTAAGATCTGGTTAGGCTTTGCCATGTTCTGAATTTTGGCTGCGATGTTCATTGCAGGCCCCATCAGATCCACATGTGAGTTCCTTGCATCTGCGCCATAGCGTACCACTATGTTTTGTCCAAAATCCACTCCGATCTTCACCATCAGATCCGGGTAATCATATTGGTTCAGGATCGGATTGATCCCTTTTTGGATAACCGAGATCATTGACTTTGCGCAGTTTACAGCATTGTCTGCTGCAAGCAACCCGTTCTCCTCTGCTACAAAATACCCTATTACCGCATCGCCTACAAACTTTAGAACGTATCCATGATGCTGCCTTATCACTGCGGCCATCTCCTGAGAAAATGAACTTATGATGGTCGCAATTTTTTCTTCGGGCATTTCCAATGTCATAGTAGTAGAGCCAACCAAATCCACATAAAGCACGACCATGTCTAACTTTGAAAAGACATTTTCTCGTAGGAACTGCTCTGATTCGTTAATGGAGCCAGAGTACTCGTAGCCTTTTTTCAGAGCCCCCCAGACCCGCTTCTGGGTCTCCAAAATCATTGTGTCTGAATCAAGTGTCTCCTGGCTGTTCTTGCTAAGAAGCATGTCAACCATGCTGCTCGGGTTAGATTTTTGTGAGCCTTTGACGTCATCCTTTTTTTCAGTCATTTGCCATCAGTGTCATTCCAGTGGGAAGTCTACTCCACATTTAGTACATTTGCCTCGTTTTCCCTTATAACCTTCGTGATAATATTCTACTATGAACTCCGTACAATATTCGCAGTAAATCTGAGACTTGGCCACGCCTATAATTGCGGTTTTCTCTATTTAGAAGTTGATGAAGGTTTAAGGAGAGTAATTATTTGCTATCTCTTGTGCGATTAGGTGCAAGATCTCCCAACGAGTTTGTTCAGATGCTGAACCAGAAAAATGAGATCATTCAGAAACTTTACCTGACAAAGATGACAGACCTGACAAAGATGATCGACGTCAAGGTAATGCTGGGCGATTCAACAATTACAGAACAAAAAACATTTGAGCCAAAACAAGTAGTAGATTATTTCCAAAAAATCAACCAGTCGCTCAAGGGATGGTCACTGCAGGACGTGTCCGTTACAAATCATGAGGATCTAAGGAGGGTATTTACAAAGTTCGAGGCCGTGGAAGGAAGCTATCTGATATCAGTCCATGTCTCGTTGCAGTTTCACGTATTACTGTATTACAAGCCGGATCAAAGAGTGATAGACTGTCAGAAAGAGCTGTCTGAGATAATAGACGTGACAAAAAACGAGGAGGAGCGGCTGTCGGACAACAGTGATCAGCTTGTCTTGAACAAGCTAAAAGAGATGGGCTACAAGGATTTTGATCATCAGAAGCTATTTGAGGTGTTTTACGAAAACGACGAGTTCAGGGAAAAGGTTTTCCAAGAGATACAGAAAGGGGCAAGTGTTGATTTTAAGGAACTGTCTGAAAAGAAGGCAAAGCTGTTCGAGGAGCTTGACTCGCTGCTGATTGAGACATATCAGACATCGCCTGTCCTAATTGATGACACGAGGCTTGTCACTGGCGAGGAAGGATGCCTGCTTACGCTGGACTTGGAATTTGTCAAAAATAACAACCGTGAGGGACTGTTTGATCCTAGAAAAATGTCAAGCTCCGTAAAAGACCGCATTGTAAAAAGACTGGACGAACTGGAATCAATATTCAGAGATGGTCAGAGAGCACAGCAGTAGGAGATTACTTTGGATGGGCACATTTGGATGTGCTGGATATCTTTTGCCATGGTTTGTGTGCAGGTACTGTGAGCATAAAATTTGACAAAAAATGCAATTTTTGCATAGAAGAACTGAAATACACCAATTAACTAGCAACATTTCCAATGAACCCGACATATGACGAAGTGGTAAAGGCAGACCTGTCGCGTGGGGATGAGATAAAAAAAACGCCCCTGATTCACTCGCCAACATTTAGCGACCTTTCAGGGTCAGACGTGTACCTAAAAGCGGAGTTCAGGCAAAAAACAGGCTCGTTTAAAATTCGAGGCGCATATTATAAAATTAAATCACTGTCAGATGATGAAAAAAAGTACGGCGTGGTTGCCGCATCTGCAGGAAACCATGCGCAGGGAGTGGCGTTTGCATCATCGTTGGAAAAGATCCCGTGCACTATCGTGATGCCAAAGAACGCATCCCCTGCAAAAGTTGCAGCGACCAGGGGATATGGGGCGGAGGTGATACTGGAAGGTGTGAACTATGACGAGTCATCTGCAAAGGCAAGAGAGATAGCTCTGGAGACAGGGGCCACCATGATACATGCGTTTGATGATCCTCAAATCATAGCAGCGCAGGGAGTCATAGGTCTTGAGATCTTGGAGGACTTGCCAGATGTGGATGAGGTGTACGTTCCAATTGGTGGCGGGGGCCTGGCTGCAGGAACTCTGATTGCAATAAAAGAAAAAAACCCAAAAATCAGGGTAATAGGGGTACAGTCAAGATCATTCCCGTCCATGTACGAGTCTGTTAAGAAAGGCTCCATAACTGCCAGTGGCGGAGGAAGAACGATAGCAGATGGCATCTCGGTAAAAATTCCAGGACAGCTCACGTTTGCAATAATCAAGGAACTGATAGACGACATTGTCTTAGTTGACGACATTGAGATTACAAAAGCAATGTTTCTTCTAATGGAGCGGATGAAGTTCGTAGTAGAACCTGCAGGCGCCGTTAGTTTGGCATACCTGATTTCAAAAAAGCCATCCCCGGGAAAAAAAGTGATAGCTATTCTTGCAGGGGGCAACGTGGACATGTATCTGCTTGGCCAGATAGTGGACAAGGGCCTGGCTGCAATGGGCAGGCTGCTGAAACTGTCCATCATATTGCCTGACAGACCGGGGGCGTTCAAAGACATTGTCGACGAGATAACTTTTGCAAACGCAAACATCGTCGAAGTCGTTCATGACAGGCTGAGCTCCAACATCAATGCAGGCTCTGCAGGGGTGACTCTGAGCCTTGAGACCCAAGGCAAGGAACAGGCCATGTCACTGATTGAGGCACTAAGAAGAAAGAACATCCAGTTCTCATTATTGACATGAGTCACTTGAATTTTCTTTTGGCGAATTTTGTCAGCCCTTCTTTTTTTAATTGCTCGGATTCCTTCATGACCGAATTGTGCTGATTCAGCTTGTGTTGGACAAGTTTCTTTTTCAGCTCTGGGAACTCGTTTGCAAGTATCTTCATGGCGTATATTGCGGCATTTGCAGCTTTGTTGACACCGACTGCAACTACTGGCGAACCCGAAGGCATCTCGGTAATGGACAGAAGCGAGTCTAGCCCCCCAAACGCCGAGAATTTTGAGGTGTCAGTTTTTTTAAGCTGCTTGTCGTTGTAGACCAAGATTGGGACCCCGATGACAGGTATGACGGTATTAGATGCAATCATCCCAGGCAAGTGTGCGGCTCCGCCAGCACCTGCAATGATTATCTTAAAACCCATTTTTTCGGCATGCTTGGCATATTCTGAGAGCCTGGCAGGAGTCCTATGTGCGGATACTATCTGATCTTCATGTTTGACGTTGAACGCATCAAGTATTTCTGATGCCCCCTGCATTATTCTGCTGTCAGAGCTTGATCCCATTATTATCCCTACCAAGGGGTTTTTAGAATATACCATGATAGTAGAAAAAACTAGAGAGTAATTAACAATACCGTTTGGAAAAACAGATTGTGACCAGCACTAGATTTTTTTAATCCAAGACTCGGATTTTTGTAATGGCAAAGGTTCTTGGCATCATAGGAGGGGGGCAGCTAGGGATGATGATAACAGAGGCTGCAAGCAAAATGCCTGAGCACATCTCAAAAATAATCGTGCTGGATCCTACTGAGAACTGTCCTGCGTCACAAGCAGGTGCGGAGCAGATCAGGGCGGATTTTAAGGACAAGGATGCCATAATAGAGCTGTCTGAAAAATCAGACATCATAACATATGAAATCGAGTCAGGGGACAGCGACGTTTTAAAATATGCCGAGAGGAATGCGGAGATAAACCCGTCCCCGGAGACACTGAAAATAATCCAAGACAAGTTGCTGCAGAAATCATTTCTAAAAGACAACGACATACCGGTTGCAAGATTCATCGAGGTCAGAGATATTGGGTGTGTCAGGGCAGGCCTGAAAGAGTTCGGGTATCCTGCATTGCTGAAGGCAAGGCGAGACGCATATGACGGGAGGGGCAATTTCAAGATAGGTTCCGAGGACGACATCCAAGAGGCATTTGATTATTTCAAAGGACAGAGCCTGCTGTTAGAAAAATTTGTCGAGTTCAAGATGGAGGTATCCGTGATAGCGTCACGCAACACGAAAGGCCAGATCAGGACGTACCCGCTTGTGGAGAACATCCACGAAGACAACATCTTACGGATGACAATAGCACCTGCAAGAGTGACAGAAGAGATTGCAAGGAATGCGGAACTGATAGCCAGCAAGACGATGACGGTCCTAAAAGGCGCGGGGGTATTTGGAATAGAGATGTTTGTGACACAAAACGACGAGATCATTATCAACGAGATTGCGCCAAGAGTCCACAACTCAGGGCACCACACGCTGCAATCAAGCGAAACGTCTCAGTTCGAACAGCATCTAAAAGCAATTTTGGGACTGGAACTTGGAAGTACAAGGCTGCTGCACCCGACAATCATGTACAACATACTTGGTTCCAAGTCCTTTGAGGGAAAGTACCGTCCGATTGATCTTTCGGAGCCAAATGTCTATCTGAAAATGTATGGAAAAGAGGTCTCAAAGCCGCTGAGGAAGCTAGGACACTTTAACTTGGTTGCCCGTGACAATGAGACCGTGGAACAGTTGCTGGCAAAGATCGAGACGCTTAAAGAAAAAATGGAAACAAAGCCTCTATGACAAATCAGGGTTTTCCAAGGCTGCCAGATAATACCTTTATTAGTTGATGAAAAACGAATTGAATTATGGTATCAGTTCCACATGTGTTGTCTGGGATTTCAATTATTCTTTTAGTGATTTATGGTGCAGATGTGATGGCTGGTGGGGGCGGTGCAGGTAACGGATTTTTGCCATTTGACGCCATGACAAGGGGGATAGGATTTGGGATGCCTCCAATAATCTTGTCATTTGTTGCATTCTTCATGTCCAAAAAACCTCCTTTCAAGGGGCTTGGAATCATGTTAATAATCACAGGGGCGTTGATCATCATTGGTGGAGTGATGTCCGTGACCAGCATTGCCGAATCAGAAAACACTGCAAGAATGGTCGGGGAAGGCGGAGCACTGATTGCGATAGGAGCCGTGATTTCCGTACTGGGCGGAATAAAAATAAAGAAATCACTTGCCTGAGTAGCCATGCCGACTTGTGCAAAATGTGAAAACAGCGTCAAAAAAGTATACGATTGTGATCATACGAATTTTGAAGAATACTGCGTGGAATGCTATACCGAGCTGCATTACTATTTGACAGAAAGTGATTAGACATGCTGACTGACAGGGAATTGGCAATATACTCATTGGGAAAAACAGAGGGGGTCAATTCCATAGCCGAGACGCTTGGAAAGGGACTGGATGACGAGAAATATATCGAGTCATGGAACAAGACCATGAGGCTTTTGGGAATAGAGATGCCCCTGAAAGATCTTGAGAAAATATACAACGAGTTTGCAAAGAAGATGGAGGATGTAGTTGAGGCCCAAAAAAAAGACAAGTCATGAAATGTAATTGGATGCAGTGAGGTATTTGTTTCAAGAATTTTCATATAGTCTAAAAATCAAGGTGGTTTGTTGAAAGCGATAATCTTGGCAGGCGGCAGAGGCAAACGCCTAAAGCCAATCACGGACGATGTTCCAAAGCCGCTGGTACTGATAAAAAACATCCCCATCATCGAATGGCAGATAAAATATTTGAAAAAATTCGGGATTGACGAGGTGATCATCTGCACAGGATACAAGCAGGAGATGATTGAGGATTATCTGGTTACAAGGAATCTGGGGCTTGTGATAAAATACTCAATCGAGAAACTGCCTCTAGGAACTGGTGGCGCAATTAAGAAAGCTGGAAAGATGATCAGCGACAGATCCTTTTTCGTTCTGAACGGGGACACGATTACCAACTTGGATCTAAAAAAACTAGTCAAGATTGAAAACTCGGTGGCCGCAATAGAATTGCGAACAAAGTTCGGGATTTTAGAGACAAGAAGCAACAAGATCATCAGATTCAAAGAAAAAAAAGAAATTCCAGATTTATGGATGAATGCCGGGATCTATCATTTGAACAAGGAAATGCTGCAGGACATGCCAGACAAGGGAGACATTGAGAAGACTGTATTTCCAGACTATGCCAAGAGGGGGAAGCTGCAGACGGTGAAATTCAAAAACGTCAAGTGGTATTCGATTGACTCGTTCAAAGACATCGAGGAATGCGCGTTGGAAATTGACAAGATAATAGAGTGAGTCTTACGCGCCAGTCCTGTGCAAGGTAACCATCATGTATGCTACCTCTTCAACAAACGGCTGGTCTTTGCTAAACGATGCGTATTTTGTCGCGTCATTCCAAAACCCTTCAGTGGCAGGTTTTTTTGCAGATTCCTGTTCGCTCATGCGTTATGTTTTTTGTTTGATCGGATAATACTCAGCCTCAATCAAAATTAACTTATTGCTAAAACAGAACACTAGAATATGCAGTGCGCATCAGGTCTCTTATGCGCATAGCATGCAGTTTGGGCTCGCTTCTCTCAGTAAAAGAGGTCATATCGTGCTCAGAGATTCTTTCAAAGACTAACGTGGATACGATTTGGATTCCTGAGACATGGGGGATGGAGAATTTTTCAATGCTGAGCGCAATCTCAAGCAAGACAACCGCCCAGAAAATAGGCTCGTCCATCATCAACATCTATTCAAGAAGCCCATCAACCATAGCGATGGGTGCCGCTACCGTAGACACGTTATCAGAAGGACGGCTGGTCTTGGGTCTTGGGACCAGCAGCTTGCCCATAGTCGAAACTTTTCACGGATACAAGTTTGAAAACCCGTTGCAAAGAATGAAAGAATATGTTGAGATAATTAAACTGACACTGTCAGGAAAGCAGGTCAATTATGACGGAGAGATATTCAATTTAAAAAACTTCACGTTGCTGATAAAGCCAAAAAGAAACCACATCCCAATCTATTTGGCAGCAGTCAACCAAAAGATGGTCAACCTGGCATGGGAGATAGGTGATGGCGTGATATTCTACCTAAGACCGATAAACGAGATGAAAGAGACAATCAGCAGAATGCAGTCAGTAAAGAAGATAGACGTTACATGCCAGCTGATTACCTGTGTGTCTGAGGATTCCGATGTTGCGATTCAGCGTGCAAAGAAGACTGTCGCATTTTACGTCTCTGTCGGAAAAGTGTACAGGGACTTTTTGGCAAGAAACGGATTCGGAGAAGAAACCGAAAGTATACTTGAGGAGTTTAAGAAATCAGGCTTCAAGTCAAACCACGAGTTTGTCACGGACAGCATGTTACGATCCCTTGCAATATCCGGGACACCGGACGAATGCAGGACGCAGTTCAAAAGGTTCGCGGATGCCGGAATAGACTTGCCAATAATTCAGTTCAATCCTGTAGGGGACACGTCAGAATCATTCAAATTATTCAAGGGCACATTTTTGGAGGGATGACATGGGCAGGGTTGGTATAATTGCATGCGGGATTGCCCCGTTTACAAAAAATGATCAGAAGATAGAGTCAGTCCTGGCAGACTCTTCAAAAAATCTTTTTCTTGACAATCCCAGAATTCAGAAAGATGATGTTGACGCGGTCCTTATATCCACAAACAACAATTCAAAATACCTGTCGCCAATACTATCTGAAATGATGGGGATTCGGCCAAAAATCGCGCATACAGTCGAGAGCCTGTGCAATTCAGGTACCAATTCAATAGTTTCAGCATATTCATACATCGCATCAGGGCTTGCAAACATGGTCATTGTCGCAGGAGCTGAGAGGTATGA
>JAGQHE010000037.1:0-4998 GCA_020431995.1 Candidatus Nitrosopumilus sp. | reverse complement strand
AGAGAGCATCGCATATCAGAGGAGCAGCTTGCGCTGGTTTCCGTAAAAAACCACATGCAGTCAAAAAAGAACCCAAATGCGCTATCAAACAGAACATACACAGTTGAAGAAGTAATCAGTTCCAAAAAACTTACAGATGATCTGAGATTGCTGGACTGCTCAAGGCCATGCACGGGGGGCGCATCAGTAATTCTTGCGTCCGAAGAGATTGCAAAACAGATGACAGACGTGCCAGTATGGATAACAGGCATAGGGCAGAAAACGACATCTGCAGGCTTTACAAAAAACAGCTCGCTGAGCTCAATGGAGTCAACTGCGATTGCAGGAAAAAACGCCCTGAAAATGGCAAACAAGGACATCAAAGACATAGACGTTGCAGAGATTCATGACGCGTTTTCGGTCTGCGAGCCGATGGCATTGGAGGCGCTTGACTTTTCGAGGCCAGGCAAAGGCACTGACATGGTAAGGGATCTTTACACTACAGACAACTTCAAGATCAATCCGCGCGGGGGGCTAATTGGATGCGGCCATCCGCTTGGCGCGACCGGCATTGCACAGACCATAGAGATTGCCCAGCAGCTCAGGTCAGATGCAGGCAAACGGCAACTTGATAACGTGCAAACTGGACTGGTCCACAACATGTCAGCAGCGGCAACCTCTTCGACGGTATTGGTTTTGGAAAAATGAGTTTTGAAGCGGAGTTAGAAAAAGGAGAGTTCTCCATCCCCGAATGCAGATCATGTGACATGGTCATTTGGCCTCCGTCGGAATTTTGCAACCGGTGCTTTGGCCCGGTCAGTCTGAGAAGGGGGGAGTTTGAGGGCAAGGTCATAGAATTCTCAAGACAGGACAACTTGTATTTCTGCCTGGTCGAGTTTGAGAAAGATGTCAGGATATTGGCAAGGACTTCTGAGTCCCCAGAAATCGGCAAGAGGGTGAAAATGTCAAGATGCGGGATTTCCAACGGAAGCTATTTCTTCCAGGTCAGTTGAATTTTGTATAGATGTAAGGAGTGTCATCCTGTTGATCAAACGTCCAAACAGTCGGCAGTGAAACCGTATACATCACTTTTAGATCATGCCTTTTAATCAGGTCACTCCATCCTCCGTCGGCCAGATTGCCTGAAAGGTTTCTTTTTGAATTGGTGCCAGCAAACACGATGCCGGTTTTGCCCCTTAGATCTGAGATGGAGTTTATCTTGTCGATGATATTGGTTGCCAGGATGTCCCCGCCCATTTGTGCCAGCCCCCCTATGAAGAAGACAGGACGGCCCAGATCCAGACTGCCATAGTCAAACTCCAGCGCGTCCGCATGAATGGGATTAAAGTTCTGATTTGTCTTTCTTGATATGCTGTTCTGCAGATCTACCAGGCCCTCATCTATCTCGATACTGTACGAATGAAGCCCTTGGAGACTTGCACAGAACGCGATTCGCCCGTCACCAGAGCCAATGTCTATCAGATCATCATACCCCAGCGCTTTTGCAATTGACGTCATTACATATGCCGACATTATCCACGTAGGATAAAACGGCTGGCAGCTAGAACCGTGCTTGATGCTGTTCAGCCAGTACTCGTTGATGTCTCCCTCATAAACAACACATGGTACGCCTGAAATGATTTCCTCAAACGAGTTAAAGTATATCGGGTTTTTCTGAGCAAAGCCATGCAGCAGCTGCAAGTGATTCTCGTCTACTGGGAACTCTTCTGAGGAAGATGACGGCAGTACCTCCTGGATATGTGCGCTGCCAGAATAGCTTCTTGCAAAATCCTGCTTCAGGTTGGCCAAACTAACGACAAGTCTCTCAAGCATGAAAACCGTCAGGCAGACGGGCCTGATAAACTCACTGCCAACTAGGACTCTTTTTTGGACAGCAGAAAAGCAATCTCCTGCTCTATTGCTTTTAGTTCAGAGATGGTGGATGTTTTCAGCCTCTCATATTCATCATCACCTCCCAAAGATTCGGTCATAATTTGAAAGTCAAGATGTTTCAGGGTATACAGGCAGAGATCGCGCTTGGCCATCAGCTTCTCAATGATCACATCATCCAATACAGGACCAAACATAACAGACGCATTTTTATTGATTTGTAATATTGTCCGATGACTTCAGAATCGTTGGGTTGGCAACAGTCACCGAAATTCATTTCTGAATTATAACGTTCTTGCCCTGATCATTTTAAAAAGGTTAAGATAGAGACGGTAATTTTCCAATATTTTGTTGAGTTATTGTATAATTACCAGCTTTACTATACCTGATGTGAAGGTAGGTAATCATTGAGAGCAAGAAGCAGGTCTTTAGCAATACCAGACATTGCAGAGAAAGAAAAAACCAAAAATCAGAAGGCGTCCAGGACAAGGAGGCAGAGAGGCTACCAATGGGAAGACGCCATAGTAAAGCGATTCAACGGCGCGGACAACTGGAAGGCTTTCAGGCTAGGATCTCCGAGTGTCGCGCTGCCTGACGTGCTGGCGGTAAATACCGAAAACAGCACAATATTTACGATTGAGGCAAAGTCTGGCACAAGCACGTCCCTTCCGATACCTGCAGATCAGATAGATCGATGCCTGTCATGGATCAAGACGTTTGATATTTACGAGAAAAGAAACGTGATCTTGGCATTCAAGTTTCTTTCAAAGAAAAGAATAGGCGTAGGTGAGTACGAGAGCAGAGAGCTGAGGGAGTTCTTCAAGATATGGGATGAGTCGTTTGATATTACAGACTGCGTTTGCACCTACGAGGGCAGATTTTTTGCAAAAGTTAACGGGGCAAGAAAGGAGATCCAGCTCAAGGAATGCCAAATGCCATTCAAGACAAGGCAGCATAGTGCCTAACTGAATCCTAAATTCAAATTGTTTTTTAAGGATAAGAGTAGACTGTAACCATGGCAGAAGACAACATTGATGCGGAATCCATTGACCAAAGCATAGAGTCATTATTGGAGACGATCTCTGATGCTGAAGTCAGTTCCAGGAGAAGCTTTGAAGAGTTCACTGACGAGAGGATGCTAATCAGTCACGATGCCTTTGGCAAAAAACAGATGAAGATCAAGGTATTGGAGGTGTCAGATGAGAACCCCGTATCAAAATGGAAGTTTGGGGACAGGGTAAAGGTGACAAAGATACTTGTGACAGTAAAGCACCTTACGACCCAGGAAGTGGAAGAGGCAGAGTTTGACATAGAATCAATTGAAAGGGAGCTTGCAGAAAAGAGACATTATTCGTCAACAAACAGGTGGATTCCTGCAGGAGACATAAAAAACGGATATGTAGTCGGATCAAAGCATACGAGACTAATCAGTGATGCTTCAGCATTGGACTACATCCAGTTCTAGAGTCATTTGTGACGTCCTCAGATCAATCATATTTGCATTACCAAAAAGAATGTCATGAAAAAAATTTTGGCTAGCTGAAAGACCGGTGTCCAATACATAACGCGCAGATTCTGAAAAACATTATAAACAAAAGAAATTCAAAAACCAGTATGAGTTTAAAAGAATTCGACGTAAACGGTACCAATTACAAGATAGTTCTGACAGAGCAGGTTATCAGTCATGTCAATAATCTAAAAGATCTGTACAATGCGGCGTACGAGGATCCGGAGAGCTTTGAGGACGTGAGCTCTGAGATTTCAACCACCATCAACGAGATTGCCAGCACCATAGAGCCGCAAGCTGAGGACAGTGATCTTGACGGCATAATCCAGGAGATCATCAAGGCAGTGGACAACAAGGCAGACGAAATCAAAAAAGAGCTAGAGGAAAAAGAAAATCCCGCAAAAAAATCAAAATCAAAGTCCAAAAAATAACATGATTTGACCTTAAACTCATAAAAAATTGTGGGATAAATTATATTCCAAACACAAACTACCAATGTCATGTCAAAAAACTGCCAGTGCGGCATATGCGGCCACCACAGTGAGTCAGAATGTCTGGAAAAGGAATGCAAGTGTTGCTTAAATTTCCATGTGAGATCAGGCCCAAAACGCAGATAGTCTTCAGGAGTTATTTGTCTTGATCATGGCAACTGCATCTTTTTAGAATGTGTCGGGAGCAGCCAAACAGCCTGTGATCTTTGCATCCGCACAAGACGCATTTCTTTTCGTCAGTCATATCTTTTCAAACAACTCTCCGACGTCTTCCATCATATTCTTATCCTCCAGCGACTCGAGTATCTTCAGCCTCATGTTCTTTACCCTGTGAAGGTCGTCTGAATACAGGGGAGCCATCGTTTCAATCTCCTTCTCAAAGAAATAATTTTCCAGATAGTGCTTGAGCTTCAGTTTTAGCGGCTTGAAGTCAGAGGACTGGATGTTCTTGGAATCCATGTTGTTGGCAATCACCTTGATGAACCCGTTGATTTTAAGCAGCTCCTTCCTGACTGCCTCAAGATCTCCAGGACCGTCTTTGATTTCTCTTAGTGTGTCATAAGATGCAAGCACGTGCAAGAGGATGTTTTTCAGATGCTCGTTATGGGTCACCATGAAATTTTTTGAGACTTATCCAATCTATAGTTTAGCAAGAGCGGGTTGTGTAAATTGCACATTTGCTTTAAATTATCACAAATCAGGACAATGACAATGCAAGGTGATGCCTACCTAAAGTGTATCGAACCCAAATGCGGGCTAGAGTATCCTATTGAGAGCACAAACGTGCAATGCAAAAACGGCCACCTGCTAGATGTGAAGTACAAGAACAAGCCTCCGGTGGCCCTGAAGGAGGTCTTTTACAGCAGGAGAAACCCGCAGGGCAGCATCTTCAACGAGAGCGGGGTTTGGAGGTTCAGGGAGCTGCTGAATTTTTGCCAGATTGACACGGAGGACCTTGAGGAGTGCTCAAGATACCTTGTATCGCTGGACGGCGCGGAGGGAAGGCAATCAAAGCCTTACCAGATGTCAAAGGTCGCAGGATTTATAGGAATTTCAAATGATAATTTATGGCTGCAGCCGGAAGGGTACAACCCGAGCGGGTCTTTCAAGGACAACGGCATGGCAACGGCA
>JAGQHE010000036.1 GCA_020431995.1 Candidatus Nitrosopumilus sp. | reverse complement strand
GTTCTAACTTTTCGTTCACTTAGAGCAGAAAAAGAAAGTACTAGAATTTCTTTAGGATTCAATTCTTTGAGCTCTTGGAATCATCTAAGAGAAAATCAAGATCATCACTGCTAGAATTTGTCTTATTACGATTCTTTCTTATTTTCACTATGACTATAGAGGCGACTGCAATACCTGCAATTACTGCCAAAAGAATTTCAGGAGCAGGTAAATCTTGTTGAGCTCGTTGATTAGGAGGTCTCTGTTCTTTGATTTGAGAAATGTTTACTACATCATCAAAAACAACTTCATGGAAATTTCGAAGATCATCTGCATATTTGACTTTGACAGAAAATTGGTGTTTTCCTTCTGGGAGTGATGATACAGGTAGTGGGATACTAAATGGGATTGATGAATCGTCTGTAAGATCTCCCAAATACTGAGTAGATATTACCGAAGTGTCAGGAATGCCCGAAAGTGACAGTAGTTCTATGTTGGCAAATTTTCCAGTTGTGCTTCCTTGGTTAAGCACATTTCCAACAAGATGCAACTTTCCTCCAATACTGTTTACTTGCACATCATAAAGTGTCAGTTCAATACTGCCCGCAACAAATACTCCTACGTTTGCAGTATCCACGCTTGATTCCCTATCTGAGATATAGTCAAGATTCATGTTAAACGAACTAGGGGTATTGATCAGACTAGTCGATGCAAAAACATCCGTAGTGAACTCATAGGTCTCACCAATAGGAAGGGATGAAATCATCCATTTTGACTTGCCCATTATTTTCATTTCTGTAGATTCGCCAGACAAAGTAAGCAAAAGATCAGTGATCTCATCTTCGCCATTGTTTATTACTTGAAACTTTATGTTCTCAACAATTCCTGCCGTTATTACTGGTTGCTCATGTTTTGTATCAACTGTTACAATAATTGGTGACTCTGATGGTTTTGGTGAAACTACAAGACCAGTAGTTAGAAGTTCTATCTGTTTGTAACCATAAGCATTACCATATGTTATTTGAAGCTGGATATTCTGAACAGATGAAGCAGAAGCAGCTTCTGGAAAAATGGTAGTAGAGAATTTTGTAGAGCCATTTGCAGGTATGGTTCCAATGTTAAACGTATTATTACCAAGATTTACCAATTCAGTCTCAGATGACTGTAGTGTTACAGTTGAAGATGAGCTGTCACGCGATGAACGACTGTTATCATCACCAATGCTGAGTATTGTCAAAACTGCACCTGTTGCAGGCGAACTTCCTTTGTTAGAAATTTCAAAATCAACAGTGTTGGCAATCTTTGGCGTTAATGGTTTGTTGTCGGTGGTAAGATCTAGAATTATTTTTCCAGGTAAGATAAATGGCACATCAAGCAATGCGGATTTGCAGCTTCGAACGTAACTTGGTGTAGAATAATCTAATATTGCAGAACTGACATATGATCCAACCTTTACCTTATCTGTAATATCGACATCAAAATACAAAGTAAACACATCACCTTCAGCTAACTTGCCAAAGTAGCTGGCTTGTGAGACATCACCTGCCATTTTAGATATAGTATTTGTAAAATATGACTTTGCTTCAGGGATTGCACTAGTTCCTCCAGGCTCAAATCCTTCAGGGAGTCTCAAATATCCTGTAACTGCATACATTTCAAGAGGAGAACGATTGGAAAAAACGACAGCAAGCGTGGAAGGACCTTCGCTAGGACCTACTTCTAATTCGTTGGGATTCAATTCATCTACACTTGATTTGCTTCTATCTGTCCAATATGCATCCAGAAAAACAGGACCATTGTAATCTGCATCAACTCTGGTCACTAGATCTGAGCGGCAATCCCTTGTTTGAGCTTGAGCAGGGTTTGGGAAAACCAGTACGGAGAAAAGCATTGCAATTAGCAATAAACTAAAAACAACATTCTTTGACTGTATTCTAATTATAGACATCTTTCTCTACTTCTCCATCTCTCATGTATATTGAACGATCTGTTCTTGTTGCCAAATCAACATTATGGGTAATCATTACTACCGTTCTGGAATATTTTTTTGATAGTTGTGATAAGAGTTGAAAAATATCTTCGCCAGTTGCAGTGTCTAGATTTCCTGTAGGTTCGTCTGCAAGAATAATTGCAGGATTGTTTATCAATGCACGTCCTATTGCAACTCTTTGTTGTTCTCCACCGCTCAGATTATTTGGTTTATGCTTTGCCTTTTTTAGAATGCCAAGTGTTTTTAGAATGCTAGTTGCACGTTGAGCTCTTGTAGAACTATCCATTCCTGATATGATTCCAGGCATCTCTATGTTTTTTTGAACAGAAGATCTGTTTATGAGATTAAATGATTGGAAAATAAATCCGATCTTGTGATTGCGAATTTTTGCAAGCTTGTTGTCAGGCAGTTTGAATATGTCAATTCCATTCATCAACACAGTACCTCTAGTAGGCTTGTCCAAGGCGCCAATCATGTTCAGAAGAGTGGACTTTCCGCTTCCTGAAGGTCCAATAATCGATACAAACTGACCATGTGGTATTGAGAAACTAACATTTTTCAGTGCAACAACTTTTCCTGCTGCAGTATTGAATACTTTGGAGACGTTTTGAACATCAAGTACACTATGTGTTTGTCTTATGGATTGAGATGCTGGACTCATTGCTTTTGTACCTCATAAAACAAATAGTTTCTAGTGCTCATTTGAGATCCTATTCCTCATCCTGTTGATTTTTATCGTTATCATCTTCAAATTTTTTGTCAATTTCTTTTTGATCTTCCTTGAATTGTCGGTATTTTTTATCCCATTTTGATAGAATAATCCACTGTCTGATTCCAATACCCAACCACACTAATGAAATCACAATAATTATCATTTGTTGAGGATGTATCCTAGGTCTTCCATCAATTACTTTATTTTTGATATTATCATATTCCTCAGGAGTTATTTTTCCTCGTTCTAATCTATCTTGCAGTCTTTGTTCAAACTGTTGTTCAAATGGTGGTTCTACTATTGAAGTCATGACAAGAAGAGCTATTGGGGGAATGATCAAAACAGTAAGTATCATTATCAAAAACATCTTCTTTGTTCTGCTTAGCTGCAACATTATTCCATCTAAGATCTCAAAGACATTTCCTCGTTCTTTGTCATTCTTATCTGACATTATTTCTTCTCCTGGATGTCATCTCGTGGAAACAAATCTTCGTATCTTTGCAACACTTCTTCAAGAAGAATTTTACCTTTTTCTGA